>NZ_JAUBOJ010000169.1:0-4355 GCF_036700185.1 Microcoleus sp. BM001215392
CTTGCGCCGGGCATAAGATTAGCGGGCATACCTCACTTTTTTGAGAAAGGCTGTAAGTAGAAGGAAGTTCAGCAACGAGCAATGTACAAGATGTAACGGATTTCATGAAGAAGGAAGAAGACATACACAGCAAGCTTGAGAGCTATCCGTATTTCACGTTTAATTAAATGGATTTACTTACTATCCACATTTTCAGACCTACATTGCTTTAGCTTCGGGTTTTATTTATTGTACACTTATTTTGTTTTAACTATTGTGCGGTAGGTTTCCGCGCTGCCCAAAAGTTAAGTTTAAGTGTACAACAGCTTATTTAATACTGCCATCAATCCAAGTAGCCCCTTTCAGCTTAGCATTTTCCAAATTTGCCCCGGTCAAATCTGCCCCGATTAAATTTGCACGACTCAAATCAGCACCTGCTAAATTAGCTTGTCGCAAAGAAGCTCCACTGAGAAAAGCCCCGCTCAAATTTGCCCCGGATAAATTAGCTTCCCTGAGATTTGACCCTCTTAAATCCGCCCCTTTCAAATCCGCATTTGCTAAACTCGCTTGCTGAAGGGGAATGCTTCTCAAATCGCATCCCGGACATTGGTTAGTTTGTCGCAACTGGTTGATTTCCTGCGGGTTGGCTGCAATCACCGCGGTAGCTAACCCGAATATTGCCACGAATGAAACTGCTCCCAAAGTTACAGATTTCATGGTCTTTACCTTCTACAATTATAAAAGATTCTGAATTTAAACTTCAACGGCGATCGGCTCATTCCGGCACAATACCAATCCCTCTTCCAGATACAAGTTTGTAATTATCCTTTACCTCCCTCACAAAACATGAGCAATAAAACTAACTTTTTCGATAAACTGTTAGCCGCTGTTGAAAGCAATCAAAGCCTGCTGTATTTAGCTCTCGACCCCGACCCAGAAACCATACCCTCATTGGTTTCGATGACAGTCGAGCAAACTCAAACTTTTGTAACTGATTTGTTGTCAAGGCTCAAAAGCGCGATCGAGCAAACAGCCGATTTAATCTGCGCCTGCAAAATCACCCTCGGTTTTTATCAATCTCTCGGCATTCCCGGCTGGCAACTGCTGCAACAAATATTAACAATTATTCCCCAGCACCTGCCTGTAATTTTAGATGCCAAACACAGCGATTTAAACAGCAGTACCGTCTTTGCCAAAACCGTATTTCAAGACTGGCAATTTGACGCGATTACTCTAAGTCCCTATGCCGGATTCGACGAAGTAGCGCCATTTTTATTATATCCCGGAAAAACAGTTTTTGTCCTCTGTGCCACGGCCAATCCATCAGCGCCGCCTTTGCAAGAATATCCGACAGCAGAAAACCCTTTCTACTTGCAATTAGTCCGAGTGTCTCAGACTTGGGGAACTCCCGAAAAGCTGGGTTTAGAAGTAGGAGTAATGCCGGATATGTTAGCGCGAATCCGCCTAGCTGCTCCCGAACGACTGATTTTAGTTGAAGGAGATATTGGGGCAGAAAATGACTTGACACAAGAAAACGACCTCGTACAACTGCTGGCGGCCGGTTTAAGCAAGAATGGTGAGGGTTTATTGCTGCCAGTTCCTCCAAGGTTATTGGCGCACCCAGAACCTCGCCGAGAAATTGAGAAATTGCGGGATAATATTAATCAAGAGAGGCAGAGGGCGATCGCAGGAAGTCCGACTTGCGAATTGTGGCTACCGGATGTCTGCTTTTTGCAACCGGAACCAAACCGCGATTTAATCTTGCAACTTTATGACATTGGCTGCGTAGTATTTGGCGACCACGTACAAGCATCCGGCGCCGTATTTCCATATTACATAGACTTGCGCAAAATCATCTCAACTCCGCAAATTTTCCATCAAATTGTCAGCGCCTACGCAGACATTCTCAAAGACTTAAAATTCGATCGCATTGCGGGAATTCCCTACGGTTCTTTACCCACAGCAACGGGTTTAGCATTGCGCATGGAAAGGCCGATGATTTTTCCGCGAAAAGAAGTGAAAACTTACGGCGCAGGTAAATTAATCGAAGGGCATTTTCAGCCGGGAGAAACGATTGTGGTAGTCGATGATATTTTGATTAGTGGCAAAAGCGTGATGGAAGGTGCCGACAAACTCAAATCTGCTGGGTTGAACGTGGAAGATATTGTAGTATTAATCGACCACGAACAAGGAGTTAAACATAAATTGCAAGCCAACGGTTATCGCGCACATTCCGTGCTAGCGCTTTCCGAAATCGCTCAAACTTTGTATCAAGCAAACCGCATTGATACCGAGCAATTTAATATGTTAACAGCCGAAAATTAAACCCCTATTCTTGACAGAAGAATAGTGTTTTACGCAACAATGCGGTTCACTTAAGATTGTTTGAAGCAATCTCCGCATCTATTTTTCATAGTGCTAGGGTGCGGAGTGTTAAATTCCTCAATTATCACTCGCAATCTTATTCAGCGGCACCATTTATTCCGTGTCAGTAGCGAAATTGTGACTTAGCGAAAATCTCATGCTTCTGACGCACCCTACTTCACTTTGCTCGGTGAATCCTATTGAGATATAGTAGACTTTTTACACAACACAAATCATTGTCCTCTCAAAACCGTTGATCGAAGTCAATTTACCGCTCAATTACTCGAATTATTGCAACTTGTAGAGATTGAAACCCAAGAGATTTTAGTGATGGATGGGAATAAATTAGTTGTGAGAATTTCTCAGTATGAAAAGTCTCTTTCAACTGAACAATTATTTAAGGATATGCGCGGGAAAGTAAAATATTTTGAAGACTTAACTACGCCAACATTTATTTGATCGGGTATTTTGTAAGTTGCGGAGCTATGAGATTGTCGATTTTTGTTGACGAATTTTCGAGGCGACACACCCTACGACTGTAACGCTGGATACAAATAATCTTCGCCTGATTCATCAATAACTCGGATATATTGATGTTCCGCAGCGCGATTATCCGGTATCACCTGATAGATTTTTCGCACTTCCAAGAATGCTGGATAATCTTGATTGTTAATGCAAACTACAAAATTGGTTTCTAAGTTAAACTTCAACATATTTGCACAAAGTCCTCGGTTCAGGAATAGACGAACCAGCTTGTCGCAACTCTTCCAAGTGCAAGACTATTGCTTCTTTAATTTGCTGTTCTACCTCTTCGAGAGTTGTACCTGTTGCCACACATCCCGGTAAATCTAGAACGTAAGCAGAATAATTGCTGTTGGCTTTTTCAATCGCAATTGCATAACGCATAATTTCGCGCTGCCGATTTGCGGTTGCGTCTGTCAGCAAAATTGACCCTTCCGCTGTCAATTCCCATCTGTCGCGCGGCGAACCTGTTTCGATATATCGTTTAACCAAGCCATCAGCAGCCAGCTTTTTTAAGACAACCATCATGTCAGGTTCTCGCGGTACATCTCGACAGGAAAGTTGCTTTGCGAGTTGGTACCAATTGCAATTTCCTTGACCTCTAGCTACTAATTCAAGGAGCACTAATTCAAGCTGGGTTAATTGAGTTAAGTTTTTCATTCTTTTTATTGTATAACTTAGCCAACTCGAAAAGATTGCCCCATCGCTTGAAATTCTTGAGTCTCTTCTCGCTGTAGCTGCTGTCTAATTTTGGCAAATTTCCTAACTATTTCCACAGAGTACAACCGTTCTCCACAGCTTAGGCAAACTTCAGCGGATACTTTTAAGATAGCAGTATGCTTGCCGCCCCGTAAAAGTTTATCGACTTCTTTGATAACTATTTCACCGCCGCAAATTGGGCATTTTTCTACAGATAGCATTGTTAATTTCTCCTTTGTATCCAATTAATCCATCGATTTGCATCTGGCAGATAAATCGCCTCTAAAGCTTTCACCATAGATTAAGTATAGCTTTTCTCATAAAGATGAGGTACGATTGGGTAAAAGTTAATCAGGAAAAAAAGAATTGCTCGCCCCGCACCTCCTTTAACTCAAAAGCCTCATAGTCCCTGCGATTGCTTTCCCGAAGTGCAATGACATCCTTTGCTAAGTGAACCGTATTGAGATATAATTGAGTTTTAACACAACACAAATTATTGTCCTATGAAAACCGTTGACAAAAGTCAATTGTCAGCTCAATTACTCGAATTATTGCAACTTGTCGAGATTGAAGGCGAAGAAATTTTAGTGATGGATGGGAATAAACCAGTTGTGATAATTTCTCAGTATGAAAAGTCTCTTTCAACTGAAGAATTATTTAAGGATATGCGGGGGAAAGTAAAATATTTTGAAGATTTAACTACGCCAACATTTATTTGATCGGGTATTTTGTAAGGTGCGGAGCTATGAGATTGTCGATTTTTGTTGACGAATTTTCGAGGCGACACACCC
>NZ_JAUBOJ010000169.1:4455-14378 GCF_036700185.1 Microcoleus sp. BM001215392
CTATGAGATTGTCGATTTTTGTTGACGAATTTTCGAGGCGACACACCCTACGACTTGACTATATGTAAACAAAATTCTGAAACGTTTAGCAGTAGATTGCGTCAGTTTAGTAATTCTCAATCATCATCAAAAATCTAATTCTGACGCACCATTTATTCCGTGGTGCGTCAGTTTTGAGATTGTGAGTTTATGGCGAAAATCTCCCTACCTGACGCACCCTACTTCACTACCCAAAATCTTCATCAAACAATAAATTGTACCCAATCAACCTCTCTTCGCCTTCCCGGTGATGCCTGCGTAACAAGACAGTGCCCAACCTACATCATGTGAGTCAGAGGTACGGGAGCATTTTTATCCCAAATCCTAAATCCCAAAACCTCTTTGCCCAAACTGACCCTTTCTGTGCAAACCTAAAAAACAGCAGACACAATTTTATAGACTTTAATTACAGAACACTAGCAACCAGTTATGCAAACTCTGCCCAACCCAACTAAAACCGCATCTAGCCAACCAACCTTCGACACCGCCATCAAACGCCGCAAAACCCGTCCCGTCAAAGTCGGCAGTATCACGATCGGCGGAGGCAACCCAGTCGTCGTACAATCAATGATTAACGAAGACACCCTCGACATCGACGGATCAGTTGCAGGAATTCGGCGCTTGCACGAGATTGGCTGCGAAATCGTCCGCGTTACCGTGCCCAGCATGGCCCACGCCAAAGCTTTAGCCGAAATTAAGCAAAAATTGCACGAAACCTACCAACCCGTCCCCCTCGTCGCCGATGTCCACCACAACGGGATGAAAATTGCCCTGGAAGTCGCCAAACACGTAGACAAAGTGAGAATCAATCCGGGGCTTTACGTGTTCGAGAAGCCGAAAGCCGACAGAAGCGAATACACTGACGCGGAATTCGCGGAAATTGGGGATAAAATCCGCGAAACCCTGGAACCTCTGGTGATTTCCCTGCGAGATCAAGGTAAAGCTTTGCGAATCGGCGTCAATCACGGTTCCCTCGCGGAACGGATGCTGTTTACCTACGGCGATACTCCGGAAGGTATGGTGGAATCCGCCCTGGAATTTATTAGAATTTGCGAGTCTCTCGACTTTCGCAACATCGTGATTTCCCTCAAAGCCTCCCGCGCGCCGGTGATGGTGGCTGCTTACCGCTTGATGGCGCACCGGATGGACGAATTGGGGATGGATTACCCGCTGCATTTGGGCGTTACGGAAGCTGGCGATGGCGAATACGGGCGCATCAAATCCACGGCTGGTATCGCCCCGCTGTTGGCTGACGGTATCGGCGACACTATCCGCGTCTCCCTGACTGAGGCGCCGGAAAAGGAGATTCCTGTCTGCTACAGCATTCTGCAAGCTTTGGGATTGCGGAAAACTATGGTTGAGTATGTGGCTTGTCCTTCCTGCGGCCGCACTTTGTTTAATTTGGAGGAAGTGTTACATCAAGTGAGGGAGGCGACGAAGCATCTGACTGGTTTGGATATTGCTGTGATGGGCTGTATTGTCAATGGGCCGGGGGAAATGGCTGATGCTGATTATGGCTATGTCGGGAAGCAACCGGGTTTTATTTCTCTGTACCGGGGGCGGGATGAAATTAAGAAGGTTCCTGAGTCTGAAGGTGTGGCAGAATTGATTAATTTGATTAAGTCGGACGATCGCTGGGTTGAACCTGAGTAGATTCTTTCTCTGTTGTTAAATTTCGACAGTCCGACAGTCCGACAGGGGTTGAAACCCCTGTCTCATAGCTGAAGTCGGTTTAAACCGACTGAAGAGCACCTTTGTCAGAAACAGCAGGGCCTGTTCCACAAAGAGTGAGGGTTCTATTTAGGGTGGGAACGCGTTCCCGCCCTGAATAGAACTCGGCAAAGTTGAATAAATATGTATCCAAAATCCGACCAAGCCTTGCCTGTGTTAGATTGGGCGTGATTATTCTGAACTCTTTTCCTCCCGCGCGTCAGACAAATGGTTATAACAAAACGAGGGCTTGTTTTAAGTGCAGCAGCGGTGTTACTCACTGCTGCAACTCTTGCCAACACTGGTTGCAGTTCTAAATCCCTGGCTTCTTTTAGGGGAAGTCCTAAAGAATTGGTTGATGAAGTTTGGCAGATTATTGACAAAAGTTATGTTGATGGCACTTTTAACCAGGTTGACTGGAAAGCGGTGCGGAATGATTATTTGAACCGGACTTATACTAGCGATGAGGAAGCTTATAAAGCAATTCGTGAAATGCTCAAAAAGCTTGACGATCCTTATACGCGGTTTATGAACCCGGAAGAGTTCAAAAATATGCAGGTTGAAACTTCTGGTGAATTGACAGGAGTTGGGATTCAGTTGACTCAAGATGAGAAAACTAAGAAGTTGGTGGTGATTTCTCCCATTGAGGATACTCCGGCTTTTACTGCTGGTATTCTAGCAAAAGATATCATTACTAAGATTGATGGCAAGAGCACGGTCGGTATGGATACGAATCAAGCGGTAAGTTTGATTCGCGGCCAGGCTAATACTGAGGTGACTCTGACTATTTTGCGGGACACAAAGGAAATAGATTTTAAGCTCAAACGCGCTAAAATTGAAATTCATCCGGTGCGGAAGTCGGTGCAGAAAAGCCCGATCGGCGAAATCGGCTATATTCGCTTAAATCAGTTTAGCGCGAACGCTGCATCGGAAATGCGATCGGCAATTAAGGATTTGGAACAGAAAAAGGTGACGGGCTATATTCTAGACTTGCGTTCCAATCCGGGCGGCTTGCTCTACGGCAGTATTGAAATTGCTCGGATGTGGCTCAAAGAAGGTACGATCGTCTCTACGGTCGATCGCGTCGGTGAAGCCGATCGACAAACCGCAAACAAGGGAGAGATTACCGATAAACCCTTAGTTGTACTCGTAGACGGCGGTTCAGCAAGTGCTAGCGAGATTCTATCCGGTGCTTTACAAGACAACAAGCGCGCGGTTTTGGTGGGTACCAAGACGTTTGGTAAGGGTTTGGTTCAGTCGGTACGCGGCGTGGGAAATGGTGCAGGTTTGGCGGTGACAATTGCCAAGTATTTTACTCCTAACGGCACTGATATCAATCACATGGGAATTAAACCGGATTTTCTGGTTGAACTCACTGACGCTCAAAAACAGGAGTTGCGGCGCGATCGCGATAAAATTGCTACGACGGCAGATCCGCAGTACGCGAAAGCTTTGGAAATTTTGACTAATAAAATTACTGGTAAAACAGGAGATAGTAAGGCTGAGTCGAAACCGCAGGCGACGCCTTCTAAGCCCGCTGCGGCGAAGGCTAAGCCGAGTGCGGCACCTGCTAAATCTAAGTAGTTTTTAGTCACAAAAACTTGAGTAAAGAAGGACTAAAGTCCTCACTACGAACCTGGTTCGATCGTTCGGACTTTAGTCCTTCCAAGTTCGTTTATTGCGGTTGACATTTACCAGCGCGAATTAAACCGATGCGTCGGGCGATCGCATCTTCAGCAGAATCGTAAGGGCCCCACTGTTCTATAATAGTGGGGCTTTGCTGTGCGATTTGGGCGATCCTCTGCGAGGGCTCCGCCAACGGCAAAATCTCGCAATTACCAGCAGGACGTTTGACAATATAAAATTTATCTGATTCTGTCATAGCTAAATTCCTCAAGTAAAAGTTCAATACTAACTAATATAGGACGTACGGTTGAAACCGCATCTATACCAACGATGTCCGCCTCCACAGATTCAAAACAATAACGGTCTAATCTTCAACCCGCTCCCGTCGCGTGAATGTCTGACTTTCTGGCGGTTTCAACCGCCCCGTCTAATCTTGAAAATTGGGATAAGAATTAAAAAAAACTAACACTTTCGGAAGATGCCAGAAATTTTATTTATGATAAAAATATAGACATTTGTCTACACTGTGCATTATATCAATTCCGGTTGTACCGTCAGGTGATTTAACCTTTCTAGAACGCTCTTGACGCAGAGGGAGATCAGAGAGAGATGAATAATTCCTCGGCTAGGCGGAATTGATATTAAACACTTTCTGTTTTCACCAAAATATTCTAATCAATACCGAAAAAAACCATGCAATTTATTCCCAAAACACTCCCCGAAAAGCAACCAGAAATCATCCCAGTTAAAGAATCTCCCCCGCCTGAACTTGTTACTTTCGATGTCGGTGGGATGAAATGTGCGGGTTGCGCTGCATCAGTTGAACGCCAACTCATGCAGCATTCAGGCGTAATTTCGGCTTGCGTTAACTTGGCCGTAGAAGTCGCAACGGTTGAGTGTCAACCAGGGACTGTCGATGCAGAAGCTTTAGCGAAAAAGTTGACTGATAGCGGATTTCCATCTCAGTCTCGCTTAGGTGAAAATCAGCGGGATGCAGAAGCGGCGGCAATTGAACGGCGGCGGCAAGAAATTCGACAGCAAATCAATCAATTGTCGATCGCCCTTATTCTAATTATTCTATCCGGTTTAGGACACATACTCGGCACCAAAGCCCCAATTCTTAGCAATATTTGGTTTCACTGGGGACTCGCCACCCTCGCATTGCTGCTACCGGGCCGCCCGATTATCGTTGACGGCTGCCGCAGTTTGTGGCGAAATGCACCAAACATGAATACTTTGGTAGCTTTAGGCGCAGTCACGGCTTACACGGCTAGCAACGCGGCGCTGCTGTTTCCAAAGATGGGATGGGAGTGCTTTTTTGACGAACCCGTGATGCTTTTGGGCTTTATCTTGTTGGGCAAAACTCTCGAACAGCAAGCCAGACGGCGCGCTGCATCAGCTTTACAAGCTTTAATCGCACTACAACCAGCGACAGCCCGCTTAGTTGATTTTAAACTCCCTATTTTAGATTTGGACTCTCAAAAATTGCCTGCAAACTCGACATCTGCGGTCTACAATCCACAATACATTGAAATTCCAGCCGATCGCGTCCGAGTCGGAGAATGGCTGCAAGTTTTACCCGGTGAAAAATTTGCCGTAGACGGCGAAGTCTGCGAAGGCAAAACAACCGTAGATGAATCGATGCTGACTGGCGAATCGATGCCAGTTTTGAAGCAACCAGGAGATACAGTCGCGGCGGGAACTATCAATAAATCCGGGGCAGTTGTGATGCGGGCAACTCGCACCGGTCAAGAAACAACTGTAGCTCAAATGGTGGCTTTGGTGCAAGCTGCCCAAACTCGCAAGGCGCCGATTCAACATTTAGCTGATACTGTCGCCGGATATTTTGTCTATGGCGTAATGGCGATATCGGCTTTAACTTTTCTATTTTGGTATTTTGCCGGAACTCATATTTGGCCTGCTGTGCTTTTAGGACACGATATGGGGCAAACAGGGCATTTGGGCATGGGGCATGGCGCATTGGCTGTGGGAAATCAATTATCAATTACCGATTACCAATCGCCTTTGTTGTTAAGTTTGAAATTGGCGATCGCAGTTTTAGTCATTGCTTGTCCTTGTGCTTTGGGACTGGCTACCCCAACTGCAATTTTAGTTGGTTCTGGTATCGGGGCAGAGCGCGGACTTTTAATTCGCGGTGGCGATGTTTTAGAACGAGTGCATCAATTAGATACTGTGGTTTTTGACAAAACTGGGACTCTGACAACTGGAAATCTCACACTCACTGATTATTTGCCGATTTTCCAGAATTCTGAGTTGGATTTGAACTCGGATATTAATGTGGGAAACAAACAAGATGCTTGTGCCACAATTTCCACAATTTCCACAATTGACTCAAAACTGCTGCAAATTGCCGCAGCAGTGGAAAGAGGGGCTTGTCATCCCATCGCCGCCGCGATTTTACTCGAAGCTCAACAGCAAGGTTTGCCGCTGCTAACTGCTGAGGATTTTTACACGGAACCGGGCTTCGGGGTTTCTGCTTTAGTAGAGGGCCAGCGGGTGTTCGCGGGGAATGCTGAGTGGATGAACCAGCAGGGCGTCGCTGTGGCGGCGGAACTTTTGGAGGCTTGCCAAGGCAAAACGGCGGTTTACGTTGCTTCTGGGGGCGTTTTGCTGGGGGTAATCGGGCTAAAAGATACTCTGAGACCGGATGCTAAGGTGGCAGTCGATCGCCTGCGGGGTATGGGATTGCGGGTAATCATGCTGACGGGCGATACGGCGTCGGCGGCTTTGGTGGTGGCACAGCAGCTAGGTTTGACGGCGGCTGATGTTTTGGCCCAAGTGCGGCCGGAGGGGAAAGCTCGGGCGATCGCCAGTTTGCAAGCCCAAGGCTGTAAAGTGGCTGTAGTGGGAGATGGTATCAATGATGCTCCGGCTTTGGCTCAAGCTGATGTCGGTATCGGTTTGCACTGTGGCACCGATGTCGCGGTTGAGACTGCTCAAATTGTGCTGATGCGAAATGCTTTGATGGATGTTGTTGAGTCGATCGACCTTGGTCGCGCTACTTTTAATAAGATTCGCCAAAATTTGTTTTGGGCTTTTGCTTACAATACTCTGGGAATTCCAATTGCGGCCGGTCTCTTGCTGCCTGCAACTGGAATTTTACTCAGTCCTGCGGCAGCCGGGGCATTTATGGCGTTTAGTTCTGTTAGCGTTGTTACCAATTCTTTGCTACTGCGCCGGAAGTTTCGAGTTTAAATGTATGGCTTCCAAATAAAAGTCATCAGTCATTGGTCATTAGCTAGGAACTAATGACCAATGACTGATCACTCACGACTGATAATGTATAGCTACAGTGCCATACTTTCCAAAAGCCGCCAGTTATTATTTTTCATAACTGAACGACTGACTAGCTCGAACATTTGACGGCAGTGGTTATTGGTTTGCAGGGGCAATTCCTCGTTTTTGATCACGAAATTCATGCGAACTTCCGAGTCACTAGCCGTGTTTTTCTCAATTAGGACTTCGGCGGTGACCAGTTTCGGAATCGAAACTTGACCGGGAAGTTCGCGAGCCATCAGTGAATCTCCTGTATTGTAGATAATATCAAGATTGCATGACTCTAAAATTTCAATCAGGGACTGACGGAGGCGGTCCATCGGAACTGCAACGATAAAAAAACCAGTATAGCGAGCCATAGAAAACTCCAACCATGAGGCACTGAGACTTTATTATCATACCGAACCTAGAACAGATATACGGGAGGATTCATATTTATTTTATTGAGGTGCAAAGTTAGGCAATGAAGGGCAAACTTATCGTATTTGAGGGGGTAGAAGGTGCAGGAAAAACTACTCAAATGCAGCGATTGATACATTGGCTGCAATCAACTGATTTTCAGAAAGTCCGATTGGTGGCTACTCGCGAACCTGGGGGTACGGAGTTGGGACAAGGACTGCGGCATTTGTTACTAAAACAAGATCCGGGTGAATCTGTATCCGATCGAGCAGAATTACTCATGTACGCGGCCGATCGCGCTCAACACGTCGAAACTTTTCTGAAACCCGAGTTATCCAAAGGAACGATTGTTTTATGCGATCGCTTTACAGACTCTACGATTGCTTATCAGGGCTACGGCCGCAATCTTAACTTAAATTTAATTAAGCAGTTGAATGAAATTGCCACAGGCGGCTTGGAAAGCGATCTGACTTTGTGGCTGGATATTAATGTGGAGGATGGTTTAGCGAGGGTAAGGGCCAGGGGAGAGCGCGATCGGATCGAGCAAGCTGATTTGCAGTTTCACAAGCGGGTACAGCAAGGTTTTACGGAGTTGGCCGAGTCAAATAAATCTCGAATTTTCCGGATCGATGCCGATCGCTCTGAAGACGCCATCGCCCAGGAAATTAAAGGTATCGTAACTCGCAAATTAAAAAGTTGGGGCTATTGAAATAATCCCTATTCTGAAAACTAGGCTGACATATGTGGCGAGAAACCGGGTTTTTTACCAAAATATTTGCTGAAAATCCTCAATTAAGATGAAAAACCCGGTTTCTTCGTGGTAACTAACTAACCGTAGAGTGAATTAGGGGTCAAAGTCAAAATCCTTGAATCAGTATTCATCATCACATTCAGTCCCCGCTCCGCACCCTACAATAACTTCCTTCTATCAACGGTCAAGCGGTCAAGCGGTCAACTGTCAAGCGGTCAACTTCCTTCTATCAACTGTCAAGCGGTCAAGCGGTCAACTGTCACATGAACTATTTCACATCAGTAATCGGACAAAATCGAGCAGTAGAATTGCTAACCCAAGCAGTCGATCGCAACCGAATTGCTCCAGGTTATCTATTTGTCGGCTCCAACGGCACCGGCAAAAGCTTAGCCGCCCAGTGTTTCATTGAACTTTTATTCTCAGTCAATCTTCCCGAAAGGCGATCGACAGAATCAGTACAAAATCGCGTGAGACAGCGAAATCATCCAGACTTGCTCTGGGTTGAACCAACATACATGAACCAAGGCAAACGGCTGTCCTCAAAAGAAGCAGAAGAAGCAGGCTTAAAGCGGAAAGCACCGCCACAAATTCGTTTAGAACAAATTAGAGAAATCGGTGAATTTCTGAGCAGGCCACCCCTAGAAGCTGGGCGCTCCGTCGTAGTTTTGGAACAAGCAGAAACAATGGGTGAAGGAGCAGCCAACGGCTTGTTAAAAACCTTGGAAGAACCGGGAAAAGCCGCCTTAATTTTAATTGCTCCGACGGTGGAAACTTTACTGCCCACTTTGATTTCCCGCTGTCAAAAAATCCAGTTTTCGCGGCTGAATCCCCAAGCAATGACACAAGTTTTGCAGCAAGCTGGATTCGCCGAGATTTTATCCCATCCCGAGGTAATGGGTATGGCCCAGGGAAGCCCTGGAGAAGCAATTGCAATTTGGCAGCAACTGCAATCAATACCCGAGGATTTGCTGCAAAAAGTCAAGCAGTTGCCTCAAAACCTTCGCTCAGCTTTGGAATTGGCGAAGGAAATTGATAAAAATTTAGATACTGAATCTCAGTTGTGGTTGATTGATTATTTACAGCACTGTTACTGGCAGCAATTTTTAGCAGGCCGAATTAGCCGATCGCCCTTAGATCCCTTAGAAAAAGCCCGACAATATTTGCTAAACTACGTACAGCCGCGATTAGTCTGGGAATGCACACTAATGGGAATCTGTCAACCATAATAAATAAAAGTGCCAATTGTTACTCCAATAGCATGACTAAGTAATCTACCTAATTAAATATAAAAAGCTGGATAAAAAGCTTGCTGTATATGTCTTCTTCCGACTTGGATGTATCTTCTTCTTATGTTTTCTTACTTCCATCCGTTACATCCGTTACATCCGCTACAGAATCCGTTGCCGAACTTCCTTCTTATTAACACAATGGAAAAAGCCACATTTGCCGCCGGTTGTTTTTGGGGAGTCGAACACAAGTTTCGCACCGTTGCGGGTGTAGTTTCGACGGCTGCGGGCTACACAGGAGGTCACTGGCCCAATCCCTGCTACCTGGATGTCTGCGCCCGAGTCACCGGTCACGCAGAAGCTGTGCTCTTGGAGTACGATCGAGCGATCGTGAGTTACGAAACACTGCTAGATATATTCTGGAACTGTCACGATCCAACGCAAATCAATCGCCAAGGCCCCGACCGAGGCGAACAATACAGGTCTGTGATTTTTTATCACAATTGGGAACAAGAAAAAGCCGCTCGTGCTTCCAAACAAAAATTGCAAATTTCCGGTAAATACGACAAAGATATTGCCACCGAAATAAAACCCGCTGGTGAATTTTATATGGCAGAGGACTACCACCAACAGTATATTGAAAAGAAGCGGCAGCCCTCCCCGCAGACCGATTGATTTGCATCGACTTAATTATTAGTCATTAATTATATTCTGTCTGCCATAACAACCACAATCAAATTCGTTGATAATCAGAGGACTGAAGTCCTCACTACGAACCTGATAATCAGAGGACTGAAGTCCTCACTACGAACCTATAAAATTCTATTTCCCCAAACAAAAAGCGCCCCTATTTCTAGGGGCGCTTTTTGACTATC
>NZ_JAUBOJ010000170.1:0-11367 GCF_036700185.1 Microcoleus sp. BM001215392
ATTGGTTATTGGTTATTGGTTATTGGTTATTGGTTATTGGTTATTAGTTATTGGTAATACAGTCATCGTAGGGTGCGCCGCAGCGCACCTTACCTAATTCAATGGCAAATCGGTGGAATTCCTTTTTTTGCGGATCGTTGTGCTTGCTATGACTTGATAGTGTTGAAAATATTGCCAAGTGTCAGCGGCCTAACGAATAATGAAACAGCGCTCATTATCCGTCAGCCGTTAACACTATTTGCGAGCTTTATAGAAGCGCACAAATAATTTTTCCATTTCAATCCAGACAAACATTAGAGCGCTGAATCCGAAACAAATCAGCAATTCAAAGGGTGTCAAATAGTGAGTTCCGAAAAATGCTCTCAGCGGCGGAACATAAATCAGCATTAATTGCAAAGCAGTAGTCACAATCACAGCTCCCCACACAAAAATGTTGGTGAAGGGGTTTAACTCGATCGTTAACTGAGTGTTAGACCGAATTGCGATCGCGTGACCCATTTGCGCCAAACACAGAGTGGTAAATACCATAGTTTTCCAAGCATCTGGATCGCCGTGTCCGGGAGTGTGAGTATATCCGTAAGCCCAGGACATCATGGCGATCGTCAAAATTGCAAAAATAATCCCGATCCGCACCATGTAAGAACCCAAACCCCGCGCAAATATACTTTCGCGCGGACTGAAAGGAGGCTTTCTCATCACGTTCGGTTCGGCGGGTTCCACGGCCAAGGCCAAAGCGGGAACCCCGTCTGTGACTAAGTTCATCCACAAAATTTGGAGCGGGGTTAGCGGCACTCCTCCCAAACCCATTAAAGGTGCGGCCGCAATTGTCAAAACTTCGCCGATGTTGCTGCCTAAAATGTACTTAATAAAGCGGCGAATGTTGGTATAAACGACTCGCCCTTCTTCGGCGGCGGCGACAATAGTTGCGAAGTTGTCGTCGAGAAGCACCATATCGCTAGCTTCTTTGCTGACATCGGTGCCGGTAATTCCCATGGCGATGCCGATATCGGCTTGTTTTAAGGCGGGGGCGTCGTTAACGCCGTCGCCGGTCATGGCTACAAATTCGCCTAAACTTTGCAAAGCTTGGACGATGCGCAATTTGTGTTCGGGGGAGACGCGGGCGTAAACGCTAACCTGTTTGACTTGCAGTTTGAGTTCTTCTTGGCTGAGCTTTTCTAATTCTTGACCGGTCAGAACTCGATCGCCCTCTGTGGCAATACCTAAATCATAGGCGATCGCCTTTGCAGTCAACTGGTGATCTCCGGTAATCATCACCACCCGAATTCCTGCATCGCGGCACTTCACCACGGCTTCGCGCACTTCCGGGCGCGGCGCGTCCAGCATACTGACGAGTCCCAGCCAAATCATGTCTTGTTCGCTGGTTTCCTCGGAACCTTCGGGCGGCAGGTTTTCCCAGATTTTGTATCCAAATCCGAGAACTCGCAAACCTGCGCTTGCCATGTTATTGTTTTCGGCGAGAATGCGCTCGCGCATTTCCTGGTTTAAAGGTTGTACTCGATCGCCGACTATAATGCCTTGGCAGCGTTCCAAAGTCAACTCGGGAGAACCTTTCGTCAGCATCAAATAATTCTGCTGCTGTCCGTTTGGTGCGGGAAATCCCGAATGTCCCGAATGTCCGGGCACTTCGCAAATCACGCTCATCCGCTTGCGTTCGGAAGAAAAAGGAAACTCGGCCGTCCGCTGTAGCAATTGAGACTGTTTTTCCTTATATATGCCTGCTTTTCCGGCTAAAGAAAGCAGAGCTCCCTCCGTGGGGTCGCCTAAAATCTTCCATTCTTGCTGTTCGTGCTGCAATATTGCGTCGTTGCAAACTGCACAAGCAATTAATAAAGATTCTAGTTCTGGATATTCCTCTAAATTAGTAATTTGGGCTGATGTATGCCGATCGGTAAAATCTCCGATCGGGGCATACCCAGATCCTCCGACGGCGACTGTGCAGTCGCCTGTAGATAGTAGCTGAACTACCATTTTATTTTGAGTCAGAGTACCTGTTTTGTCGGAACAAATGGTTGTTACCGAACCCAAAGTTTCTACAGCCGGAAGTTTGCGAATTAGAGCGTTGCGCTTCACCATCCGCCTAGTTCCCAGCGCCAAAGTAACTGTGACGACGGCCGCAAGTCCTTCGGGAACGACAGCCACAGCCATGCTGAGAGAAACTTCTAACAGTTCTTCAAACCTGCTGGTATCGAAACCGATGCCGCCGTTTTTGAAGGTAATCATGCCGCCAACGACGACAACTGCGACTAAGGCTAGGGCACCGGAGACTAGAACATTTCCTAACTGGCCCATCCGCTGTTGGAGGGGAGTCGGTTCGCTTTCTACTGACTGAAGCATGGTGGCAATTTTGCCTAGCTCAGTTTGCATTCCGGTGTTGGTGACGATCGCCTTGGCCCGTCCCTGGACAACTTCTGTGCCCTGAAAAATCAAGTTAAGCCGATCGCCCAAGGAAGCATCTTCAGGAAGTTCTATATGAGCTTGCTTGGTAGCTGCGATCGCTTCTCCCGTCAAAGCAGATTCTCTGATTTGCAGGTTGTTCGATTCGATCAAGCGTCCGTCGGCGGCGATTTTTACCCCAGCCTCTAACAGCATCACGTCTCCGGGTACGAGTTCCTTGGCTGCTATTTCTGAAGTTTTGCCGTCCCGCAGGACTCTGACTAGGGGGGAAGAGAGGTTTTTGAGGGCTGCGAGGGCTTTTTCGGCACTTTGCTCTTGGAAATAGCCCAGAATACCGTTGAGTATGACGATCGCAAAAATGGCGATCGCATCTTTGGGAAAAGTATTTGATTTGATGTCCAAGAATCCAGAAATCACGGCCACACCCATCAGCATCAACAACATGATGTTGGTGAACTGATCGACAAAAATCGACCAAGAACTGCGGCCTCCTGTTTCTTCTAGTTCGTTGGGGCCGTATTGCTGCAAGCGTTCTGACACCTGTTGGCTGCTCAAGCCCGCATCTTTGTTGCTGCTGAGCTCTGAGATAGTTTTGTCAATTGCTACGGTGTGCCAAGAAGAGGGAGAAGTTGAAGACATAAATTACGATCGAGCATAGGGCAATTAGGTGACTGTGGCTGGACAAGCTACAGCCGATGAATGTGGCTGATTGCAGTGAAAGAGTGTTTAGTTTTGAGTTCTGAATCAAAAACTGGTTAACTTGAGACTCGTATTGGGCCCCGGTTCGATGCCTAGAGTGCAGGAAGCTGTCAACTTCACTGCGTCTGGCGGCTCTCTCGCGCCGTTTGTAGACCTACCGCTGATAGCACTTATCCACCTTACAACTAAAAATTAGCAATTTCTCCAGCTTTTACCCAAGACCCAACCCCTGAGTTTTCTCGCTAAATGCCGATCTTGCGGGCAAAAATTGAGGCTCAGGCGATCGCCCTGGCAATCTTTTGGATTTTATCAAAACCGAATTCTGCCGACATCCTGCATCCGGCATAATTTTTGCTTTCTTGCCTATTCCCGCTGCCTGCTTTTCGCAAAACTTTAATTTCCTTAACTTTTCTTAATAATTCCGATTTTGTCTGGTAAAGCCCACAGGGGCGATCGCTCCCCTGGATAATTCCGGGCGAGCCGAGGGTCAAAAAGGGCGATTTAATCAAACTCTTGTTTAATCGCTAGAACCTCGCATCTACCGCAGGAATGAGATTTTCCGGCACTCGCCCCACCCGGATTTACCTTCTCAGAGGGATAAGGTTCTGTAATAATTTGTAATAAACAAAGACGAACGAGCATTGTATAAAGGTTATCAGAGGGTTGAAACGACAGGCTAAAGTTAACAAAAACACTGATTGACAAGGTTTGTCGCATCTCATAAAAGGTGTAAAATTTTCTAAGGTTTCTTAAACGTCCGTTGCAATGTCACAATAGTACAGGTAGCGGAAAGGGAGAGAACGAGCCGACGCCTCGCAGTAGCTGGCGTCAACCTTCAACCCTTACAGGTTTAACAGCCTGAACAAATTTAACTTAACGGTTTTATACCGCAACCAAACTCAATTAACTCAAGTAGGAGAGTTCTTTCATGTTTGACGCATTTACAAAAGTGGTTTCCCAAGCAGACGCTCGCGGTGAATTTTTGGCCACCGGCCAATTGGATGCCTTGAGCCAAATGGTTGCAGAAAGCAACAAGCGGATGGACACAGTAAACCGCATCACCAGCAACGCTTCCAGCATTGTTGCTAATGCAGCTCGTTCGCTTTTCGCCGAGCAGCCTCAGTTGATCGCCCCAGGCGGCAACGCATACACCAGCCGCCGCATGGCAGCTTGCTTGCGCGACATGGAAATCATCTTGCGCTATGTCACCTATGCGATTTTCGCAGGCGACGCTTCGGTACTTGATGACCGTTGCTTGAACGGCCTTCGCGAAACCTACTTGGCATTGGGAACTCCCGGCGCTTCCGTAGCAACCGGCGTTCAAAAAATGAAAGAAGCAGCTTTGGCGATCGCTAACGATCCCAACGGTGTAACTCGTGGAGATTGCAACTCCTTAATGTCTGAAGTCGGCAGCTACTTCGATCGCGCCGCTTCCGCAGTAGGCTAAACCTCAGCCATTGCCACCAAATTTGTTAAGTAGCGCGATCGCGCTGGCGACAAATCACATTCGTACAAAAAACGCAAACATTAGGGAGAAAGCAAACCATGAAGACCCCATTGACTGAAGCAGTCACAGCAGCAGATTCTCAAGGCCGTTTCTTGAGCAGCACCGAAATCCAAACAGCTTTCGGTCGTTTCCGCCAAGCAACCGCCAGCTTAGAAGCAGCCAAAGCTTTGACAGCCAACTCTCAACGCTTGATCGACGGTGCAGCCCAAGCAGTGTACAACAAATTCCCGTACACCCAACAAATGCAAGGCCCTAACTACGCTTCTACCGCAACCGGTAAAGCAAAGTGCGCCCGCGACATCGGCTACTACCTGCGCATGGTGACCTACTGCTTAGTTGCAGGCGGCACAGGCCCAATGGATGAGTACCTGATTGCTGGTATCGACGAAATCAACCGGACATTTGAACTGTCCCCTAGCTGGTACGTTGAAGCCCTCAAGTACATCAAAGGCAACCACGGCCTGAGCGGCGACCCCGCAGTGGAAGCTAATTCCTACCTCGACTACGCAATCAACGCCCTGAGCTAGATTTGCGTGATGCCCGGAATTGTAAGCTGCTGTTAGCTTTAGTGTTAACTGTTGTTTACGATTCCGGGCATCTGCGATCTCAGCCGAATTTTCCAAATACTTTTTTTACAAGTTTTCAGTTTTTAAAGCAAAAAGGAAGAAGCGAAGATGGCGGGATTAGGTGCGGCAGAACGGTTAGGAATAAAAGCATTTGAAGAAGCCGGACAGGTAGAACTGCGCCCATATTGGACGCAAGACGACGCGAAAGCAGTAATTCGCGCTGCTTACAGCCAAGTTTTCGGGAACGAGTATTTAATGTCGAGCGAGCGAGTTACCAGCGCCGAATCTCTGCTGTTACAAGGACTGATTTCAGTTAAAGATTTTGTGCGGTCAATTGCTCAGTCCGAAACTTATCGGAAAAAGTTTTTTTACCCGAACTCGCAAACGCGGTTAATTGAGCTAAATTACAAACATCTGTTGGGCCGCGCTCCTTACGACGAGTCGGAAATTGCTTTCCACGTTGATTTGTACAACGCAGAAGGCTACGAAGCTGAAATCAATTCTTACATTGACTCAGTTGAGTATCAAGAAAACTTTGGCGAAAGTGTAGTTCCTTACTATCGCGGTTTCTCAACTCAAAGAAATCAAAAAACAGTCGGTTTTAACCGGATGTTTCAATTGTACCGGGGTTTTGCTTCGAGCGATCGCGCCCAAAACCAAACCCAAGCGCGCTTAACTTGGGAAGTAGCCAGAAATACGGCTTCGCCCATCTACACCGCAGGTAGCGGAAAATCTATCGCTGGCGCCAACGGCGGTTCTCGCGGGAAACTCTACCGAGTCACCGCAATGCAAGGTTCGGCTAAATTTGCGCCCCAAGTACGGCGGACAACTACCGAATATCTCGTACCTTACGAGCAGCTTTCGAGCCGCTTGCAACAAATCAACAAACGTGGCGGCAAAGTGGTAAGTATTACCGCAGCTTAAAGTTTGTAAAGACGTTTTTTTACAGCGTCTTTAGCATATTAGGACTAATTTATATGTATGGGTAAGGTGCGCAGTGCGCACCCTACTTTGACACATATTAGCCTGAGTCCTAAAATTTTTAAGTAAAACAAAAGTTTCAATTAACACTCATAAATTTAGGAGAAAATCTGGTGGCTATTACCACAGCAGCGTCCAGACTGGGAACATCCGCATTGAGCGATGCACCGCAGGTTGAATTGCGCCCCAATTACACCAAAGATGACGTAGAAACAGCCATTCGCGCCGTCTACCGTCAGTTGTTGGGCAACGATTATTTGATGAAATCCGATCGCCTGACAAGTGCTGAATCACTGCTGCGAGATGGCAGCTTAACGGTGCGAGAATTTGTGCGCGCCGTGGCAAAATCGGAACTGTACAAAACTAAGTTTTTCTACAACAGCTTTCAAACTCGGGCGATCGAGCTAAACTACAAACACCTGCTCGGTCGCGCTCCCTACGACGAATCAGAAGTAGTTTATCACTTAGATTTGTACCAAACCAAAGGCTACGAAACTGATATTGATTCTTACATCGATTCAGTCGAGTATCAAGAAAGCTTCGGCGAGAATATCGTCCCTTACTACCGCGGTTTTAACACGCAGCGCGGTCAAAAAACCGTCGGTTTTACCCGGATGTTTCGCCTGTACCGCGGCTACGCAAACAGCGATACATCTCAACTAGAAGGCAATAACTCCCGCCTAGCCGTCGAACTCGGCACTAATACCGCTACGGCTGTAGTCGGCCCCTCCGGCGGTAACGAAGGTTGGGCATATCGGCCCTCGGCGCAAAACGTGACTCCCAGCAGCGGTTTCGGTGGCGCAGCAGCTTACGGCAAAGAAGGGCGGCTGTTCCGCGTGGAAGTGTCGGGAATTCGCACAGGTGGCTATCCCAGCGTGCGCCGCAGCAGCAAAGCGTTTATCGTACCTGTTGATGATTTGTCCTCGCAAATGCAGAAATTTCAACGCATGGGCGCGAAAATCGCCAGCATTACTCCAATTTAGTTAGTTGTTATTGGTTATTAGTTATTGGTTATTGGTTATTGTCACAAACAAAAACCAATAACCAGTAACAAGTAACAAATAACAACTAACCAATAACAAATAACAACTAACCAATTCCTAAGAAGCTTATGTTTGGTCAAATCGTAGCTGGAAAAAGTGGGAATACAGCTTCCGCCGGTCGCTGTTTTCGGTATGAAGTTGTGGGCTTGCGCCAAAGCGATGATACAGAAAACATGGATTATTCGATTCGATCGAGCGCGAGTACATTTGTGACCGTGCCGTACAATCGGATGAATCAAGAAATGCAGCGGATTACTCGCATGGGCGGGAAAATTGTCAGCATTCAGCCGCTAAGTGCGATCGCCGAATCATCTTCGGATGATAATTAATAGCAATTGAAAAGCCGATTGAAAAGGGCGATTGAAATCGCTTCTACACAAACAATGTCCGCCTCCGCGGACGAAGAGTAAGAGTGAATTTAACCCGCGCAGGCGGGTTTCGTTTGTATAAAAGCGATTTCAATCGCCGAGTTTCCCAACCCGCGCAGGCGGGTTTTGTCTGTATAGAAGCGATTTCAATCGCCGAGTTTTCCTAATAACTAACGACTATGAATTATGATGAATCCGACTCACCACCGGCGGGTGTAGCTGACGGCGAGTCTTTAACATTAGAACAGGCGATCGCAAATTTGCACTCCCAAGACTACAGTCTCCGGTATTACGCTGCTTGGTGGGTAGGCAGATTTCGAGTCAAGGAACCGGTAGTTATTGCAGCTTTGATTGCGGCATTGCAAGAAGAATCAGAACAAACAAAAATCGGCGACTATTCCCTACTGCGAAATGCGGCGCGGGCGTTGGGAAAATTGGGTGACAAACAAGCCTTGCCGGCTCTGATTCACTGTTTGGAATGCGCCGATTATTACGTGCGGGAAGCGGCGGCTCAAGCATTGGAAATGCTGGGCGATCGCGATTCCATTCCACCGCTGATGAAACTATTAGATGGGGGCGTAGCTGTAGCCCTGCGAGTGCCTGGAAAATCGCACCTCGTGCAGCCTTACGACTCGGTAATTGAAGCTTTGGGTACGCTGGGAGCGACAGAAGCAATACCGCTAATTGCACCTTTTTTAGAGCATTCTGTGGAGCGCGTGCAATATGCTGCGGCGCGAGCAATGTATCAGTTAACTGGGGAAGCGGTTTATGGAGAACTGTTGGTAACTGCTTTGAACGGGGATAATTTGCAGTTGAGACGATCGGCTTTAATGGACTTGGGGGCGATCGGCTATTTGCCCGGAGCTGAGGCGATTGCTGAAACTTTAGCAGAAAATAGCATGAAATTGATTGCTCTCAAAGGAGTTTTGGAGCATCACCTCGATCGACAAGGCTCTCTATCTTTGTCAGATGAAGCTATCCAAGTTATGAACTTAATGGATAGCCTTTTGTAAAGAGCGCAGGGAACTATTAACTTAACAATTAATACCCAATCGCAGCGCTGTTTGCTTCGTAGCTGCCTGCGATGCTTCTATTAGCTGTTCCCCAAATTTCTGCACTTTTTCAACTAAAATCTCTCCCGCACTTTCGGGAGAACCAGCATTAAAAGGCGGCGCGGGATTGTACTCTAAAATTAACTGAATCATTTGGGCGGTTTCCTCGCCGCAGAGCTTAGCAACAAGCACCAATCCAAAATCGATACCAGCAGTTACGCCACCGCCTGTAATTCGATCGCGCTCGACAACAACTCTCTCGGTTCCAACTTCAACGCCCAGCATTGCTAGCTGGTCACGAAACGCCCAATGGCAAGCAGCGCGGTATCCTTGAAGCAATCCAGCAGCAGCTAAAATTAAAGAACCCGTACAAACCGAGGTGATATATTTGGCTGTTTTGCCCTGTTGGCGCAGAAAATCCAGTACCTCCGTATCTTGCATCATTTCCACTTGTCCGATCGCGCCACCGGGAACGCACACAACATCTAAAGCCGGACAGTCATTGAAGGTAGTAGTTGGCAAAATCGTCATTCCTTCGTTACTTGTCACCGGTTCGAGAGTCTTCCATAACAGCAAAACGCGAGTGTCAGGCATCATCGAAAATACTTGGTGAGGGCCGGTCAGATCGAGTTGCGTCATGCCGGGGAAAATCACCAGGCCAATATGATATTTTGGTTGAGTTGTCATTTTTCAAATTATCGAACTTTTGCTATGAATTATGGTAGGAAGTAATCGAAAAATTTCATAGTCCCCAAGTGGGTACACTTTGAAGCTATAAATGGCTAATTCTCTTTATTCGTTATTTGATGCGATCGCCCGCGCGCGCGACGAGAGCGAACTCCGACTGCGGTTTATGGATGGAGTTGGCGAGCATTTTGGAGTACAGCGCTGGGGCATTTCTTTCCTGAACGAGCAGTCCGGCATTGCTGAGATTGATGTTCGCGGCGTACCCAATGTTAGCGCTTTTTTAGAGCGCTACGAAACAGTAGGTCGTGCCGTCGATCCGGTGCTGCGCTACGTCGCCCTGCGCCACGCTCCCGCTCACGAAGAAATGGTGCTACCATCAGGCGGTTGGAAGCAGTGCGAACTTTATCAGCGCTGTTGTGCCTACTATGACCACGAGCATATTATGACCGGGCCAATTGTCGGCGGAGGCCGCCTGATCGGTACAGTTAATTTTGCCCGCGTGGGCGATAATCCTGCATTTGGTGCGGAAGAAATTGCTAACTTGGGTGCTTTGTGCCTGCATTTGTCAGCGAGTCTGGCAACGTTACAAGTGCGATCGATCGAACTTAATTCCCCCTTAGCAAGTCGTTTGACACCGCGAGAGCTACAAATTGCTGAATTGGTAGCGCGGGGATTAACCAATGCAGAAATTGGGGCAGCGCTGTGGATTACGCAGAATTCTGTCAAACAAGCTCTCAAACGGATGTTCCGCAAGCTGAATGTTTCGTCTCGCACCGAGATGATAGGGCAAATTCACGGGATTTTGACTTGGTAAAAAGTATTACTAAAATCAGCAATTTCAAATCTAATACTGTGCGAATAAAAGGTTCGTCGCTCATTGATGGTTTGATTCGGGTACTATGTAAATGTCAACTGTCAACTGTCAACTGTCAACTGTCAACTGTCAATAAATGGCATTAGAACTAATTCAGGCCGTCGAACAAGCAGATTCTTCCGAAGGCTTGTTAAACTCCGTCAAAGCACTGGCGGCCGCTGACTCAAAAGCAGCAATTCCTACCTTAATTACAGTCCTCGGCTACAACAACCCAGGCGCCGCCGTGGCCGCCGTTGACGGGCTGATTCAACTCGGAGAACCTGCGGTGCTGCCGCTTCTCGAACAGCTTGACGGCTACAATTACGGAGCGAGAGCTTGGGCGGTTCGGGCTTTGGCGGGAATTGGCGATCCTAGGGGTTTAGAGATTTTGCTGGATGCGGCGGCGAATGACTTTGCTTTGAGCGTGCGGCGGGCGGCGGCTAGGGGTTTGGGGACGATTTGCTGGGAACTGATGCCGACACAACAAATTGCAGATGCTCAACTTCGTACTGTGAAAACGCTGCTGCAAGCGTCCCGAGATCCGGAATGGGTGGTTCGCTACGCAGCAGCGGGAGGTTTGCAAGCTTTGGCTGGTGCTGCGACTGTTAAACCGGATTGGTTAGCGGAAGTTTCGGCAAAACTTGAGGAAATGGCCGAAAGTGATGAAACTTTGGCAGTTAGAGCCCGGGCTTTGCTTGCACAGCAAAAATTGTTACCTGGCTAGGGTTTGGGCGATGAGCTCTTCCAAGTCCCCTTGACTGAGAGTGGTTAATATAAAAACTTCTTGTACGGTTTTGCCTTGTCTGGCGATGATTTTAAATCCCCCGCGAATCGGTACAGACACTCTTAATGTCATGTGGGGGATGTGTCCTTTAACTTTGTTAATGACTCCTGGAGTAACGGTTTGAATGCCTATTCTGAGAGTCAGGCGCTCTAAAATCGGTATCAAACCGGGAAGGTGAGTAGAGTGATTCCAAACTAGGCGGCCTTTGGATTGTGCGTTCATGACTTTTTTACCAAATTCAACATACCCAGTCTAAGCCACCCCCGGCTGGAACCAATTTGCAATTCCCTCAACTTATGTATCAATGACCTTACTGTGCGCGCCCTTGCGAGCAAAGACACGCAATCTCAAATCGTTTTTTTGCTCCCGGGCGCGCTTGCTGAGATTTGACGGCGCAGAATTGTCCCCTACT
>NZ_JAUBOJ010000170.1:11467-14372 GCF_036700185.1 Microcoleus sp. BM001215392
TTTTGGCTTGGTATAGCAACCGCTAAGATGGTTAGGACATTTTTAATTCCACTTTCCACGACCTTGTATTCCTTCTTCCTTCTTCCGACTTCCTTCTTTTCACCCTTAGCAAAGCCGAGTTGTCCTGAGCGTAGCCGAAGCAAGAGCCTTCTTCCTTCTTTGTTCTTTCTTCTGCCATAACTGTCGGTTTTTCTAGTTGAGTTGCGATCGCCCGCAGGATTTCGCTGACGCTGCAAGGTTTCTTGAGATAGCCGTCTGCTGGCAGTTCGAGGGCTTGTTCCATTTCCGAGGCTGTCATGAAAATAAACGGAATTCTGGCGGTGGCAGGATACGATCGCAAAGCGGCGAAAACTTCAAAACCGTTGACTTGGGGCATCATCACATCAGACAAGATTAAATCGGGAATTAGGGCGATCGCTAACTGGATGCCAACTCGTCCGTTTTCGGCACCGACAGCTTCAAAACCTCGCGATGCCAGAAGTTCTAAAACTGTTTCTCGAATTAAGTTATTGTCTTCTATTACTAATATTTTTTTCATGTTCTTGAGCACGCTATTTACTTTGTTGGTACTTGTATGTTATAATTTTTGCACCGCCAAATTTAAAAATTCAATAGGGTTATTGCAAAAAACCACTTTTTAGGGGTTTTGACGCGTAAAGCGCGATCGCACCTACGTGCAATATCTCATCAATTCGCCGCTTAGCTCGCTCAAAAAGACAAACTGTGAAGTTCACAAAATTACTGCCAAGAGCGTAAAATATCAGTTGGTGTATCGCGATTTTTTGAGGAAAAGAATATGTCAGAATTTTTAGACTTTCTCAGACATCAGTTCGCCTACGTTGCAATTGGCGAATTTAAACCAGGAAAATTCAAAGAAGCAGAAGAACTTTTTGGCAAAGCAGTCGCCACCTATGCCACAGGTTTTAAGGGAGCATATTTGCTGCAATTGCCGAATACAGACAAAGGTATTGCCATCATTTTTTGGGAAAGCGTAGAAGAGATGGCAGCAAATCAAAGCGAAGCTTATCAGGAAATATTGAAGCAGATGACGCCTTTGTTTGCCAAAATTCCCGACACTGATGTTTATGAAATCGTCAGTGAAATTAACGCTAAAAATGAGTAATTAAAAATTGGGCAACCTGCGGGTCATTCCCATTCCCATCGGCGTCTTGCGCCCGACTCCGCTGTAAAGTGCAAAATCTGCTAAAGCATTAATTTGCTTGACAGCAAGCGGATTGACATCTCCCATAATTCGGTAACTAACCTCGCCGACGCAGCCAATAAATTTACTGCGAGAATCCGTACAAACTTCGGTGCGGATATCGAAGAAACTGGGAAAAATAGCTTCTGTGAAAGTAGGTTCGATCGCAATTTCGCTGTACTTGTTCCAACGATTTGCCAAACTGCCAAAAATACTCTCTCTGCTTGGCATTGCACTGTCGTACACGCCTTGCCGAAAATTCGTAGGAGTGCAGAAAGTAAGCGCAATTTGGCGCTCAGTTTCCGAAGCTTTTTCAAACAATTCGGCGTAACTGCAAAAGTTTACCCACGGCTGGTTTGCACCCTGTTGGCTGACAATGTTAGTCACGTACAAATCTGTCGGGCCTAGATGCCACGGGCGGTCAAAATTTAGTTGCTGCCAAAGTTGAGTTAGGCGATCGAACAAACCGTCATCCAGCAGAGAAATGCGCCACCAAATCGCTGTATTTTCCCCAATTGCTTGCTTGTGTTCCCACTGTAGGGCCTGCGAAACAGTGCGCGCAGCCGGAGGCAAAACTCTCTTTTGTGGCTGTGGGTTGCTAGTTTTGTAAGTCTCTTTTCTGCTTACTTGGAAAGGGCTTAATGTGAAAGCTTTTTCGTTGGATTGGTCGTGCAGGTACGCGCTCAAATCGCTGTCTACAGCACTCACAAGGTTGAGAAATAAGGCGTGGAGATGCCGTCCCGTTAAAAATTGGGATGGGATTGGTGCAACTGGTAGTAGGTTTAAAATAAGGCTGTGAGGCATCTTTTAATTATAGATCGATCGCGCTCCAAGTTTCTCTTAAGCAAGCAAAATAGATAGCAGGTAGGCAATACATCGCAGGTAAAACCGATGAACCCATTAAATCCGGAAGTCTCGATGCAGGAATTGCAGGCGCGAGTCGCTCAACTGGAACATGAGAATGCAGCGCTGCGAAGTTCAGAAAATCGCGATCGCCTCCTAGAAGCGACAGCAACGGCTGCTAAAGCCTTACTCACCATTGAAAACTTAGACGAAGCGGTCAATTCGGCGCTGCAAATTATCGGGGAATGCTTGGATTGCGATCGGGTTACAGTAATCGATCATTTTGACGACCCATCTCAACCATTACCCTGCTGGCGGATTTTGTACGAGCGGGATTCACCTCACACAGTGTCACAAATTTCTCATTCTCAAGCAGCCCAAGGAACTTATCAGGGAATTCAGGACTGGACTCAAAAAAACCCTCGATGTCTTAGCAACGGAACCCGAACTCGATCGCGCTTTAGGTCACGTTTTGCAAGTCACCTCCGAACAACTCGAATCATCATCCTCAGCGCTGTGGCTATTTCGTCCAGAGTCCGATCGCTTCTCAATATATTTGGTTTATCTCAACGGCGAAATCATTGCAGCTTTACCCGAAACAGTCGATCGACTCAACGGACAATGGCTGCGCGATCGCGTCCCAGTGATTTAGCATTCAAACAGCACATTCGCGATCGCGCCCCAGTGATTTACGACTTAGAGGATCACCCAGAAAGTACGCCAATACAGCACCGATTTATGCAGCGTTTGGGCGTAAAAATGCTGTTAGGAATACCGCTGTTGCTAGGTTCGGAAATAGTCGGCAGCTTGACCGAAAGCATCCAGGATACAAGCCCCCGGATTCATCCGTGGAGAAATAAA
>NZ_JAUBOJ010000171.1:0-14313 GCF_036700185.1 Microcoleus sp. BM001215392
ATAAATCAAACACTCCGATAGTTGCTGGTTAATCAATCGAGCTACTGCGATCGTCTCTCCTTGGCTAGCCGTTCCCACTTCAGGACACTCGGCTACACAAACATCCTCTACCCAATAAACAATTGCTGTGAAAGTACAAGACATTTTTTTGCCAAATTGTTCCTATTCAATATAGCATATTCAGTAGCGTTAATGAGAGCTTATACTTAATTTGACCACAAAATCTCCTCTAAAAAAATTAAGCAATTTCCTCTGCTAAAAGCCGACCATCGCAGCGCTCATACTCATCTTCCAAAAGCCATGAATGAGCCTCATCATAGCTGGAACTCAGAAACAGAGACTTATAATTTGATGATGGGTCATAAATACAAAAACCTCCATTCTTTCCACTTACTAACATCACAATACGAGGCGGAAAAACTATCGGATCTACCCACAGTTCGATAAATTCCCAATCATTAATTTGTTCGGCGAGGTCTGGTGCGTGGGATAACATGATATTTATCTGTTCCTTTGATAATTTTTATTTCAGCGTAATAAAGAGGAATGCGACTACCATCTGCTCTAACTTGATAGCCGATCGCATCGTCAAAGTAGAGTCCATAACGTTCGTAGTCATCGGTTTCATCCTCAACTCCTGTCAAATATCCTCTCTCTATAATAGCCTCCGCCACTGCATCTAGTGTAGCTCTGTCATTGAAAACATGAGCTTTTCCCTCTTTCCTTAGCAGTCGTTCCACCTGTGACGTACCGGGAAGATGTTTGTCAAATAAACTACTTCTAGCGTCTGGTGTTAGTTCGCGGTTAATCCCAGTCATCAACTAATTAGACAGGTAACAGGACATTCAGTTTACCAAAACCCTACACAAAGACCGATCGCCCGCCCAACACCACCAATCCCTCCAAACTTGCTACCCTAAAGATAGTGAGATTTAATCAAAAAGCAATTATGAGCGGTACTGTTACATCCCCCAACCTCAACCAGCAGCGGCCACTCGCCACGCCATCCGCTGACACTTCGAGTTCCCTGCTGGGCGACTTCATCCAAGAAACACTCGCCCTAACCAAGCGCCTGTTTATTCAATTACAGCGCCGCCCCTCGACGCTAGTTGCAGGCATTATTCAGCCGCTGATGTGGTTGGTTTTGTTCGGCGCGCTGTTTAAAAATGCACCAGCCGGCTTGTTCGGCGAAAGCCAGAATTACGGACAATTTCTCGGCGCTGGTGTAATCGTTTTTACTGCTTTTGCAGGCGCGCTGAATGCCGGTTTACCGATCATGTTCGATCGCGAGTTCGGATTTCTCAACCGCTTATTAGTCGCGCCCCTGGCTTCGAGATTTTCCATAGTCCTCGCTTCGGCTATTTTCATCGTCACCCTCAGCTTTATCCAAACAGGCACAATCGTTACGGCGGGAGCCTTTTTGGGTTCTGGATTGCCAGGAATTGCTGGACTCGGCGCGATCGCCCTGATTGTCCTATTGTTAGTTTTGGGCGTCACCGGCTTGAGCCTCGGTTTAGCCTTCGCCCTTCCGGGCCACGTAGAATTAATCGCAGTGATTTTTGTTACCAACTTGCCGCTGTTATTTGCCAGCACCGCCCTCGCGCCGCTGTCGTTTATGCCAGAGTGGCTGCAAGTTGTGGTGACTCTCAATCCTCTCAGTTATGCGATCGAGCCCATCCGCTATTTGTACCTCCACAGCGATTGGTCGCTAGCTAGCGTGGTCATGCAAGCTCCTTGGGGTACAGTTACCTTTGGAGGAGCGCTGTTAGTCTTGCTAGCCTTCGATCTCGTAGCGCTGCTGAGCATTCAACCGCTGCTGCGACGACGGTTTGCTTAGATCGCACGGCGGTTGAAACCGCGTCTACAAAAACCAAGTCCGCCTCCGCGGACTGAAAAAAATAACGTAATTTCAACTGCTTGGTCTTCTTCAACCCGCGGAGGCGGGTTTTGTCTGTGTAGACGCGGTTTCAACCGCCGTCTTCGTTTATTAGCCGCAAGTCAGAATATTCTTGAGATACAATTGTTTTTTTGAAAGTAGAACTAATAAATTATGCAAAGCAAAACTTCTAAATCTGGTAAATTGATAGTGCGGATTGCTGCAAGCGCGATCGCCTCCTGTGCACTTTTCTCACCTCAAGCAACCTTCGCTCAAGCCAGCGGTTTAACTAATTCCCCTCAACCGCTGCAAGACTTTCAAACAAAAGACAACACCGACCCTTTTTCCGGCCGCAGCAGCGGAGGCGGAATATTTGATTTAATTCACAGATCCAGACTAGGAAACGGCCGCAGCATCGAAGAATTCAACACTGAACAGCGCCAAAATTTAAACGACGCCGCCGCCGAATTTCGCAACAAACAGCGCCAAATGCTGGAAAAACAAGCAACACCTGCACCGGGGGCGATCGCACCTCCAGAAATTACCGCCCCAGTCCCTTAAATTACTTTCTTAGTCCGCGTAGGCGGACTTCGTTTGTCTAGCAGCGGTTTCAACCGCCGAGTTTTAATCTTTATTTATTAGTCCGCGTAGGCGGACTTCGTTTGTCTAGCAGCGGTTTCAACCGCCGAGTTTTAATCTTTATTTATTAGTCCGCGTAGGCGGACTTCGTTTGTCTAGCAGCGGTTTCAACCGCCGAACGATCTACAAACCATCGCCCTCAATCCCGTTCCAACCACGCCCGCATTTTACCAGGATTCAGCAAACCGTAAGGATCGACCAACTCTTTAAACCGCAACTGTTCCACATTCACACTCTTCATCCCTCCATCTTCCAAGATAAAAGTATGAGGATTAGCAATCAAGGCGCCTTGCTCTTCGTGATAGCGAATAATTTCGTTTAGCCGCGATTCTGTAGTGTAGCGAACTATTTGCAAAGCAGCCGCGATCGCCCTTCCGTTCATCCGCAAAAACTCCAAGTGCATCATCACCTCATCGCCATAATAATTATACAGTTCCTCAACTAATTTCAAACCTTTATCTGGCGGAAAAAGAGTCTGCAAATAAGTCAGAGACTGGTCAGCACTGCGAGCGTGCAAAGTTGTATGATTCCAAGTATATTCAGCAATTGCCGCACCTTTGCTCGCTTCTTGCGCGCTTTTTTGATAGCAAATCGTGCCCCCATATTCGCGCACCAAATCTTGCAGCGGTTCCAGACAAGATTCTGCTACCATTAACAAAGCGCAGTGCTTCCCTTCAGGAATCGCCTCGCGGAAAGCAGCAAAATAAGCAGGAATCGGCCAAGCACAAACACAAATTAGTTTTTTGATAATTCCGTCAGCATCGCCCAAAGCTTGACCGAACTTTGCCGAAGTCATAAAATCATCAAAAGCGACGATGATTTCCGCCCAAGGATAAGCAGGGGCGAGGGGAATTTCTAACTCAGTAATAATCCCGTTTGTACCGTAAGCATGATTGACTTTTTGCACTTCATCGCCGCGCAATTCAATGACGCGGGGCTCATTTTCCATTGTAACTACTCGTACCGCATGAAGATTTCCCCGATCGCGCAATTGTCCGTAAGTAATCGAACCAATTCCCCCGCTACCGCCGCCGATAAATCCACCAATCGTTGCGGTGCGGTAGGTTGACGGAACCATCCGCAATTCCCAACCAGTTTCTCGGGCTCCTTTGTCGAAAACTGACATTTTCACCCCCGGTTCAACGCAAGCCAAACCCGGTTCGATCCAGCGAATATTGTTCATTTTGCTGGTATCTAGAATGACGCCACCGTTGAGGGGGATGCACTGCCCGTAATTGCCTGTTCCCGCACCTCTGACAGTCAGCGGAATCTTCGATTTGACGCAGGCGGTAGCTACTCGCAAAACTTCGGCTTCGCTAGTGGGACGAACTACTAAATCTCCAGTTTTATCACTTAAGATAGGTTGCAAAACAGGACTGAAGTGATAATAGTCTTGAGATAGCTTGACAACTTGCGCGCGATCGCGAATTATTTCGATTCCCGACAGTTCCGAACAAAAAGCATCCCAGTCAATACTTTCAATCGCAGTTGCAGTCATTTTGTGTCCTCAATCCTGACAGTATTATATATTTTCTCTCTTTCGGACTCAGTAACATAAAATACTAACTGTAATCTTTCATTGAGCCGTAGGGTGCGCAGTGCGCACCTTACTAATAAAACTACACATAAACTCTATCTGTAGGGTGCGCAGTGCGCACCTTACCGCTATAAGTAGCTTGTCAAACCATTCTTTTACCTTAGTCCTGATTAATTGACAAATCCCCCAAAAACCGCCATACCGTAGTATTTCCAAGGAACAGCCACAGTCTCAAATCCAGCATTTGCCAGCATTTCCAACTGTGCCGCAAGTGTAGCTAGGCGATCGGGATTAGAATACCCGTAAGCGACACTCGTGCCCACACTCGCCCGAACTTGTGCTAAAGTTTCCCCCTGACTTAGCGCCCAATCTTCTCGCGCTGCTTGATAAATATCCTTGATTGCTGCTGATTCTGCTAAAACCGGATCGGCATTCCAAAAACAGCCGCCAGCAGTTAAACTTTCGCGAATCCGTCCAAACAATTTCAGCTTCATCTCGTCCTCAAGATGGTGAATTGCCAGAGATGAAATGCCAGCATTAAATTTATCGCCCAATCCAGAAATATTTGGATTGTTCGCCCATTCTCCAAAATCCAATTCTATGCCAGTCCACCGGGCTGCGTATCCTGCCGACTCTATTTTAGCGCGGGCAAAATCAAGCATTCGCGGCGAATAATCTACAGCCACAATTTCCGCAGATGGGTAGCGTTGCAAAACTTTTAAACTCAGTTCCCCCGTACCGCAGCCGAGTTCTAAAATCCGGTGGTTGGTGCTAGCAATGCAGTCAACTAATACATCCAGCATTTGGTCATATTTCGGTAAAAGTCGCCGAATGCCTGTATCAAAATCCGCAGTATTGACGAAAACTTCTCCCGGAAAAATTTCGTTGCCTGGAGGTGAGCCAGCAGAGTCAGAATTCACGATCGCCAATTAGAGACTACAATCGTTATCCTAACCGAAATAGGGAAAAAAGTGCGTGAACTAGGGAAACGGCACGGCGCCGCGTGCTTATTCAATTTTTATTTATTAAGATAAAAAGTATTATAAAGTTATGCGTACTGTTGCGGACAAGGGAAACACTCGCGGTAAACAAGAATTAACCATCCCTTGGACTATCGAGTCTTGCTTTACAGCAAAATACTCTGGAAAAGCAGTGTTATGTTAGTAGTGCATAAAATCAAATCAATATCGAAGCTCGCTTGAGGACAGCATGGATAAGTTGATTTCTCGCAGTCTGGCTGCCATCAGCCAATTAATTTACAAGCGAATTTTGCTGGCGGTGACAATTTTGTTTTGTGTAGGCGTAGGAGTAGCGATGGCAAATATGTCTCGTCTTTCCTCTACCCTAATACAAGCGCAAGCCATCCAAAATGCCACCCTTTACGCCCAAGCAATTAAAGAAGCCCGCACCCTTTACAGTTCCGATGTGATCGCTCCTCTCAACACTGCTAAATCGATTAACTTTACCCACGACTACAACCCAACATCAACAAAAGCAACAGTTCCCGTACCAGCCTCATTCTTAATAGAACTAGGCAACCAGATCACCAACAAAAATCCCGAAGTATCAGTTCGTCTGTACAGCAACTACCCGTTTCCCTGGCGGCGAGCAGAAGGCGGAGCCCGAGACGATTTTGAACGTCAAGCTATTACCTATTTGACGCAAAATCCCACCGGACAATTTTTCCGCACTGAGGATTTTCGCGGTAAGCCCGCATTTCGATATGCCCAGGCAGATATTCTACTTCCTAGTTGCGTTAACTGTCACAACACTAACCGCGACAGTCCTAAAAAAGACTGGAAAGTGGGAGATGTGCGCGGGATATTAGAAATTACTCAACCTCTAGAAACCATAACTAAAAAAACTAGAAGTGGACTGAAAGATTTGTTTTTCCTGTTGGCAGGAATTTCAACTTTAGGCATCGCAGGATTAACTTTAGCTCTGAGCAGGTTGCGCCAAAACGCTAAACAATTAGAACAGCGCGTCAGGGAACGCACGGCACAATTGCAAGAAACTAATGTAGAATTGTTGAAAGAACAAGAAAAGAGCGATCGCCTGCTGCTCAATATTTTACCCGAATCCATTGCTGCCAAGCTAAAAGACGGTCAAAGCAGTATTGCTGACGGCTTCGCCGAAGTCACTATTTTGTTTGCCGATATTGTCGGCTTTACCGTGCTTTCAGCACAAATATCTCCCGAAGAATTGCTCATTTTTCTCAACGAAATTTTTTCTGCCTTCGATGATTTGACAGAAAAGTATGGCTTGGAAAAAATCAAAACAATAGGAGATGCTTACATGGTAGTGGGAGGTTTGCCAAATCCCAGCACCAACCACGCCGAAAGCATTGCCGAAATGGCCTTAGATATGCAGGACGAATTAGCAAAATTTAACGCCAAACATCAGGCAGGAATTAACATCCGCATCGGGATCAATACTGGGCCTGCGATTGCCGGAGTTATTGGCACCAAAAAATTCATTTACGACCTCTGGGGCGATGCCGTGAATACAGCAGCTCGCATGGAATCCCACGGAATTGCCGGTGCGATTCAAGTCACAAAATCAACTTACGATATCTTGCAAAATAAGTATTTATTTGAAGATAGAGGAATTATCCACATCAAGGGTAAGGGTGATATGAATACTTATTTGCTTGCAGGCAGGTTAGTCACCGCAGTTTCGGTTTAATGTGTTTATTATATTATTAGGGGTCTGCTAGATTAAAAGACCGGGCGGTTGAAACCGCGACTACACGAGACTTTACCCGCCTCCGCGGGTTGAAGACGAGGCGGTTAAAATTACGCTATCTTCTTTCTTTACACCGCGGAGGCGGACTTCGTTTGTCTAAACCTGGTTTCAACCGCCTTGCGATCAGTTGCTTCGTTGACCAACCAAAAATTTATTACGAGAAACCAGTTTCTTTTCCGATATCCTAAATTAGCCATTTGCAGAATAATAAATTTTATGTCAGTGCGCATTCTATCATTCTTGGAGTTTTTCAAATCTAGATTGTCTCGGCAAATAGCTTTGTGGGTATTTGCTAGTATTCTTGTCATAGAGGGAATTATTTTAGTTCCCTCTTATTTTCGGCGCGAAAATGAACTTTTAAATCAACTCGAACAGGTATCTCGGGCGACAGTTGAGGCTCTAGAGGTTTTGCTCAAACAAGATATTTACGATCGCACTGTCTTAGAAGAAGAAGTTAAAAATATTACTAAGGATTCTCAAGTAGTATTAGGACTATCTATTTACCAAGCTGACGGTCAGCTCATATATACACTTGGTGAAGCGCCAGAAATTAATTTAAATCAAATTAAAAATGCTCGTATAGTTCGCCAGAAAAAATTCGATGGCAAGCGCTACGATATTGCTTGGACAGAGCGACATTTGGGAGGAGATTATACATTAATTGTTCGGCACGATGCTTCTACTGTTCAACCAGAATTATACGCATTTATAGGGCGCATTGCTATTCTAGTCATCATTATATCAGCCTTTGTCACTTCTGTAACTATGCTGTTTTTAGGGGTGACAGTAATTGCGCCCATATTGAGATTGCGCGATGACTTGATCGCTGCGGGAGTCGCTTTGAGCAAAGATCGAGAAAAACCTGATTTTTACTCTTTATCGGTCAAGCGCGATGACGAGTTAGGAGAAGTCATGGTCGCTTTTAATCAAATGTTTCACCGCGTCTACAAGGAAATCGCACAGCGGAAACAAGCCGAGGAAATATTGCGCGCCGAACAAGAAAAATCGGAACGTTTATTGCTAAATATTTTACCAGAAATGATTGCCGATCGCCTAAAACAAGGTCAGATCAATATTGCGGACGGATTTGCCGAGGTGACGGTGCTGTTTGCGGATATTGTGGGCTTTACCGAAATATCCTCCCGCACGTCTCCAGAAGAATTAGTCGAATTGCTGAACAAAATATTTTCAGCTTTCGATAGCCTAAGCGAGAAATACGGCTTGGAAAAAATTAAGACAATCGGCGACAATTATATGGTAGCAGGCGGTTTGCCACTTCCATCTACAAATCATGCAGAATGTATTGCCGAAATGGCGATGGAAATGCAGCAAGAAATTATGAAATTTCGCGACGAATCCGGTGTAACTCTGAATATCCGGATTGGAATTAATAGCGGGCCTGTTGTCGCAGGTGTCATCGGTACTAAAAAGTTTATTTACGATTTGTGGGGAGATGCTGTGAATACAGCAAGCCGCATGGAATCCCAGGGACTTCCTGGTAAGATTCAAGTTAGCGGTTCAACTTATGAATTGCTGCGCGATAAGTATGTGTTGGAAAAACGCGGTAAAATTAATGTTAAAGGCAAAGGAGCAATGACGACTTATTTATTGGTTGGCAGAAAAAATTTAACTGACAAATTTAACGATCGCCCGGGAATACCTGATATGGTTGCAGATGTTGAGGTGCAGCCGCCCCCAACACTAAACTAGATTACTTTTAACGAACCGCGAAGACGCAAAGGACACGAAGCAAGAGAGGAAGAGAGAAGAAAAAAATTTACGCACACACTCTATTTGTAGTGCGCATTGCGCACCCTACTAAAGATAAAAGTTCATGATTGAGTTGAAATTGGTATATTAAAGCGAGTTGATATTAGTGACAATGGTAAAAATGACGGTTAATCAGGAACATAATTCTGCAACTTCACCGATTTGGCAGCCGTTCACGCAAATGAAAACTGCTCCGACGCCGCTGAAGGTAATTAGCGGCAAAGGATCGCTGCTGGAATTAGAAGATGGGCGGCTAATTCTTGACTGTATTTCTAGTTGGTGGGTGACGATTCACGGACACAGCCATCCGGTTCTGGCTGAGGCTCTTTACGAACAAGCCAAAAAGTTAGAACACGTAATCTTTGCGGGATTTACTCACGAACCTGCGCAGAAACTTGCTGATAAGTTGATAACTCATACGCCTGATTCTTTGACGCGGATTTTCTTTTCTGATAATGGTTCGACTGCGGTTGAAGTTGCTCTAAAAATGGCGTTTCAATATTGGCGTAATCTCGGAGAAACCAACCGCACTAGCTTTATTAGTTTTGAGGGAGGTTATCACGGCGATACTGTGGGCGCGATGTCTGCTGGTAGAAGTTCGCTATGGTGGGAACCTTTTTCATCTTTAATGTTTCCTGGAGATGTTGTGCCTTTTCCTGCGACTTTTGATGGCGATGAGGAGGTGGAAAGTAAGGAGACGCGGTGTTTGGAGAAGCTGGAGTATTTGTTGAAGCAGGGGAAGGGCTATGCGGGAATTTTTATCGAGCCTTTGGTACAAGGTGCTGGGGGTATGCGGATGTGTCGCCCTGAATTTTTGCGGGCGATCGCACAAATGGCCCGTCAGTATAATGTATTGTTGATTTACGATGAAGTGATGACGGGTTTTGGGCGCACGGGCGAACTGTTTGCTTCGCTTAAATCTGCAACTGCGCCGGATATCCTGTGTTTGTCTAAGGGATTGTCTGGTGGCTGCTTGCCACTTTCTGTCACAATGGCATCGGAGGATATTTATCAAGCTTTCTGGCGAGATGAATCGGACAAAGCTTTTTTTCACGGTCATTCTTACACCGGAAATCCCTTAGCTTGTGCGGTGAGTGTAGCATCCCTGGAGCTTTTGGAGCAAAACCCAAATGCCTATCAAGGAATGGAAAAACTGCACCAAAAATACCTGAATCAATGGCTGATAGATCATCCTAAATTGGAACGGATTCGGACTTGCGGCACTATCGCAGCAATGGATGTAAAAACGGAAAGCGTTTCCGGTTATTTTAATGACATCGCCCCTGTATTGAAAGCGCAATTTCTGGAAGCGGGGTTTTTGCTCCGCCCCTTGGGAAACACGCTTTACTTGATGCCTCCCTATTGCATTTCTCCTGATGAACTAGAATCGATTTATCGCGTAATTCGTCAGGTTTTGGATACTTTGTAAACCCTTTAATTTTAGTAATGAATTTACCCAATTGGAACGATTTGGCTGATGACGCGCTGGCGGGGAAATGTATTTCTCGCGAGCAATCTTTAGCAGTATTGCGCGCGCCGGATGAGGTTTTGCTGGCACAACTAAATGCAGCTTATCGGGTGCGCCGCCACTACTGGGGAAACCGCGTCAGGTTGCACTATTTGTTAAACGCTCAAAGCGGCCTTTGTCCTGAAGATTGCCATTATTGTTCTCAGTCAAAAATTTCGAGTGCGGAAATAGAAAAGTATCCGCTTTTAGCTAAGGAAAAAATTCTGGATGCGGCCGGGCGCGCCGCAGATTTAAAAGCTGGTACGTTTTGTTTGGTGATTTCTGGCCGCCAACCGAGTGCGTCTACTTTCGATCGCGTTTTGGATGCTGTAGAAACCGTCAAGGCAAATCATAACCTAAAAATTTGTGCTTGTTTGGGATTGTTGACCGAGGAGCAAACTCACCGTTTGGCTAAGGCGGGAGTCGATCGCGTAAATCACAATCTCAACACTTCCGAATCGTACCACACGGACATCTGCACAACTCACACTTTCGGCGATCGCGTAGAAACAGTCGAAAACGTCAAAGCAGCCGGAATCACCACTTGTTCCGGCGGAATTTTGGGGATGGGCGAATCGGATGACGACGCGATCGATTTGGCGCTGTCGCTGCGGAATTTGGGCGTTACTAGCGTACCGGTCAACTTTTTCATTCCGATCCCCGGAACGCCCTTTGCAGACGTTAATCGCTTAAATCCGCGCCAATGTTTGCGGATTCTCTGCTTGTTCCGATTTTTGCTTCCCAGCCAAGAAATTCGGATTGCTGGGGGACGGGAAGTGCATTTGCGATCGCTACAACCTCTGGGACTTTACCCTGCTAATTCGATTTTTGTGGGCGATTATCTCACAACTCCCGGACAAAGCGCCAATCAAGATTGGGATATGATTCGAGATGCGGGTTTTGCGATCGAATCTCCCGAAGATGCGGGATTTGCGATCGAATTTTCCGAAGATAAGACGGCGGTTGAAACCGCGTCTACACGAACGATGTCCGCCTCCGCGGACTAAAGAAGATCGCGTAATTTTTACCGCCAATTCTTCAACCCGCGTCGGCGGGTTTTGTCTGTGTAGAAGCGAATTCCATTCGCCCGGTCTTCTTGAATGAATCAATCTCAAATAATACAATAGGGGGAAATTGTGGACAAACGCGAAGAAATTACGATCGCAGAATACCAGACAACCGCCGAATCTTTCCGAGAAGGAACATGGCATCACGACGTATCCCAAAATCGCGATGCACTCACCGCTGCCATGCCCCGCAACCCCGGTAAAATACTCGACATAGGATGCGGGCCGGGACGAGATTTAGTAGCCTTCAAGAGCCAAGGACACACAGTTGTAGGCTTAGATGCAACTCCAGCCTTTGTACAAATAGCAAAAAAGTTATCAGGCTGCGAAGTTTTGCAGCAATCTTTTCTCGAACTCGACTTACCCAAGGCTGAGTTTGACGGTATTTTCGCCAATGCTTCCCTGATTCACGTTCCCAGCGACAAAATGGTAAAAGTGCTGCAAGAGTTGCACAAAACATTAGTTGTTAGCGGTGCAATTGTCATGTCAATGTGCCGGGGAAATTGGGAAGGCTACGACGAGCGGCCAACAGGAAAACGCTATACTGCGGGATGGGAATACGAAACTTTAGCGCCTTGTTTGGAACAAGCAGGATTTGCCATTGTCGATCGCTACTACCGCCCGCCCGGTTTGCCGCGCGAAGCTCAATCTTGGGTAGTCATGGTGGGCAAAAAAATCTAACCAAAAGGCAACACTGGCAATTGCAAATCACTCCCCTCTCTTCCTCAGTGTTCTCTGCGGTTCCCCAAAAACCAACTCACCAATTAAGCGAGAATTGTTGTATAATAACTCACAGTCAAAAAATCAACTCCTGCCCAAATTAAAACAAAATTAATATGACACAGAAATTGCATATCTTTTTAGCGGGTGCTAGTCGAGGCGTTGGCTTAGAAATCGCGAAATGTCTGGTAGCACAAAAGATGCAAGTAACTGCACTTTTGCGATCGCCCGCGAACCGCACCGAATTAGAAGCAATGGGCATCAAAGTCATGACAGGCGATGCTTTGGACGCTGCGGCTGTGGAAGCTGCGATGACTGGAGGCGCACCAATCCATGCCGCAATCAGCACCATTGGCGGCTTGCCAAAAGATGGGGAAAGAGCAGATTATTTGGGCAACAAAAACTTGATTGATGCTGCTGTCAAAGCGGGCGTGCAAAAATTTATTTTAGTTTCATCCATCGGTAGCGGTAACACTGCCGCCGCTTTGCCACCTCAAGCTTTAGAAACGTTGCGCCCGGTATTGCTTGAAAAGGAAAAAGCCGAAAATCATTTAATCGCAAGCGGGATGATTTATACTGTAATTCGTCCGGGCGGACTGAAATCGGAACCTGCAACGGGCAATGGTGTATTAACAGAAGATTGTCGGGTGGCGGGAACAATTCACCGGGCGGATGTAGCGCAGTTAGTTTGTCAGTGTTTAGTATCTGATGCTGCTAATAATAAAGTTTTGTCGGCAGTTGATAAACAAATGGTTTACGGCAATCTCGAATATGAGGTATTAACTTTCAGTTAAATTTCATAAACAGGTTCGTAGTCAGGACTTCAGTCCGCATCCAAACAGGTTGGTAGTGAGGACTTTAGTCCGCATCCAAACAGGTTGGTAGTGAGGACTTTAGTCCGCATCCAAACAGGTTCGATCGTTCGGACTTCAGTCCGCATCCAATCAGAGGACTCAAGTCCTCACTACGATCGCCCGAAAGGTTTAATCAACGATCGCCCGTTAGCGAAGCCCTCGAAGAGGATCGCCCAATCCAACACCAAACCTGCGATCGCAAACAATACCACACTCTCCACCCCAACCACGGCAAACGGCAACAACTCTTGCAAACCCGGCATTTTCCCCGCCTCAAAACACAATCTAGCATCCACCTGTCCAAAAGCCCGCACCAACCCAAAAGCCAACACCACACCAGATTTAAGCTGCGGGTTAGTATCGCGGCGGATAGCGTAGCGGTAAGTCACGCCGAACAAAAAACCGCCCACAAGTGCCATCAATCCTCTCAATCCCAAATTTAGGTCAATTTCTGTGACCTGCAAACCCGCCAGAGCATCCCACCTCTGGGCTAAGATTAAGCTGTTAACAAGGGCGATCGACCCAAAAGCCAGCAAACAAGACAAAGCAGCAACACTCCCTGCTTTCAAAGATTCTACCCGTTCAGCGGCACTAAAATTTGACGAGTCCTTCACAGCGCCCTCATTCCAAAAATGGCTCAAATTAAATTATCATAAGCTTTGGAGTCATTTTGTAGAGTTCATTCAATAAATAGCTATGGATATTTTGTCACTCGGTTGGGTTTCGGTGCTAGTTTTGTTCTCTTTCTCAATTTCAATGGTAATTTGGGGTCGCAACGGTTTGTAGATTCCCAATAAGACATACATACGGCTGAAACCGCGCCCGTCTTCAACCCGCTCCCGTCGGGTGAGTGTTTGACTCGCTTTGCGGTTTCAACCGCGCCCGTCTTCAATCCGCTTCCGTCGGGTTAGTGTTTGTGTAGACGCGGTTTCAACCGCTTAGTTCAAAACATGACAGCCAAAAAAATATTAATGTTAGTAGGGGACTTTGTAGAAGACTACGAAGTAATGGTACCATTCCAAGCACTGCAAATGGTAGGTCATACCGTCCATGCAGTCTGCCCCGACAAAGCGGCTGGCCAAACAATTCGCACCGCAATTCACGACTTTGAAGGCGACCAAACCTACAGCGAAAAACCAGGTCATAACTTCACATTAAACGCGACTTTTGACGAAATCAACGCCAACGATTACGATGCTTTAATTATCCCCGGAGGAAGGGCCGCAGAATACATCCGCCTCAACCAAAAAGTGCTGCAAATTACCCGTTACTTTGCCAACAGCAAAAAGCCGATCGCATCTATTTCTCACGGATTGCAAGTCCTCACCGCCGCCGGCGTACTAGAAGGCAAACGCTGCACCGCATATCCAGCTTGCAGCCCCGACATCCTCCGGGCCGGTGGCAAATATACGGAAGTTCCCGTTACCGAAGCCGTAGTCGATGGCAACTTAGTCACAGCCCCCGCGTGGCCTGCCCATCCTAACTGGCTGGCTGAATTTCTGAAAGTTTTGGGAACAAAGATCGAACATTCAGATAGTTATTAGTTATTAGTTATTAGTTATTGGTTATTGGTTATTGGTTATTGGTTATTGGTTATT
>NZ_JAUBOJ010000172.1:0-14284 GCF_036700185.1 Microcoleus sp. BM001215392
GTAGTTCAATTGGTTAGAGCACCGCCCTGTCACGGCGGAAGTTGCGGGTTCGAGCCCCGTCTGTCCCGTTCATTTGAGATAGTAAAAAAAAGCTCACTAATTGCTCTTAACAAAGCAAGTTTTAAGTGAGGAATCTCCTAAATGCTAGACACAAGTGTTGTTTTACAGGAAGTTGAACTTTTCTTTATGCAGCAAGGCAAGGTCTATGAAGCACTCCAAAACATTACTCAAAGTTTGTCGAGAGCAGGCATTGACTATGCAGTAATTGGTGGTATGGCTCTTGTGATTCATGGCTATGTCAGAACTACTCAAGATGTAGATTTGTTGATGACACCGCAAGGGTTGGATTCCTTTCGATCGATTTTACTTGGTCGCGGATTTGTGCCGGCTTTTGCTGGTGCTACCAAAATGTTTAAGGATGTGAAGACAGGAGTGTCTGTGAAGATTATCACAACCGGAGAGTTCCCAGGAGATGGGAAACCTAAATCAGTTAGCTTTCCTAACCCGGCAGCCGTAGCTGTTGAAAAAGACGGCATTAAAGTTGTTCGGTTGGTTACACTGATTGAACTGAAGTTGTCATCGGGTTTGAGCGGTCGCGGTCGATTGAAAGATTTGGCAGATGTACAAGAATTGATTAAAGCTCTGAGTTTGCCGGCGGAATTAGCACAGGAACTCGATCGCTCTGTGCAAGAAGAATATTCCCGACTGTGGATCGATGTTCAACCTGATGTTTAAAATTAATTGAATTTCTATTGATTGGACGATCGCCTCAATGGTGTCGGATAATAAACGGTCGCAATATCTGATAGGTTAAAACCAGGACGATCGGCAAAATTATCGGAATACCAACTAGCAGTCCCCATTTCCCAAACTGAATCTTTTGGCCATCTGACTTGAGAAGGGTAATCACAGCAACAATTCCCATCACTACCCAGAGAAGTCCGAAACCAATGAAGACTGTATAGCCTGCATCTTGCATATTTTTTGATCTGCGAAAGTTGATTTTTTATTTTGATGTTTTTTCGGTGGACTAGAAACCATCGGCGAGTCCGATCTACCCTCTTCTAAACCTCCTCATTTACCCGACAGCGACTGAGATTGTCGCAATCAAGGCGTTTAGCTCGATCGCCCATCACAGTCGCTAAATTCGGTCTGCCGGTCAATTTCAGCCGCCAGTCTGCCCAAATTCCGTACAGCCAATTGGCGATCGTCCCAATCACCGGCAACTTAGTCACCGCATAAACCCAGCCCATCCCCAAAATCTCATAAATCCGCCGAAAAACCTCAACATTTTTAATTGCCGTACCGTCGGGTAACACCGCGTGAATCCGGCCCATCGCCGTGTAGTAGTCAATCCCGCCGTGCGCTTGGGGGTTGTAGCCATCCTCCGCAATATCGACAAACGACACCAAACCTCGCCCCGCGTCCCGTTTTTTCAAGAAATTGACCTCCCGCACGCACAGCGGACATTCACCGTCGTACAGCAGCTCAATCTGCCAAGATGGTTTAATTTCAACAGATTCGGGAAATTCAGTTTTAGTCGCAGACATAGGGAAATTTATTTTAAGAGCGATCGCACATCAACATTTTAAAAGAATTGAGCGCGATCGGGTACCAGAGAGTGATTAGTAGTTTCAAAAATCGTCCCAAAGGTTAATCCAGTCGCCGGAGGTGGCAGTGCTAATATCGTCAAGATGCCCTCTGCTGCGATCGTTGCAGGAGACTTTCGCCCGATCGCTAAACCACAGGCCTTCGAGCAAACAAGGGCAAAGCAACCGCCAACCAAAAATTTTAAGGCGGCAACAAAATATAATAAAATTTGAAGTCTTAAACATCAACTATTTTCCCAACCAGCAAATTGCCCCCAATCTCCAAGCAAAAATCTACATGAACGCCAGAGTCCGTCTAGCCCCCAGTCCCACCGGAAACCTCCACATCGGTACCGCCAGAACCGCCGTATTTAACTGGCTGTTTGCCCGCAACCAAGGCGGAACATTCATCCTGCGGGTAGAAGACACTGATGTCGAACGTTCTAAAAGCGAATACACAGACAACATCATCGAAGGACTTACCTGGCTGGGTATGAACTGGGACGAAGGCCCGAGTTTTCAGTCCCAGCGTCTGGAAATATACCGCCAAGCAGTCCAAACCCTGCTCGACAAAGGACTCGCTTACCGCTGCTACACCACGTCGGAAGAACTCGATGAGATGCGGGAAGCACAAAAAGCCAACAAACAAGCCCCCCGCTACGACAACCGCCACCGCAATCTGACTGAGGAACAGCGCGCAGCTTTTGAAGCCGAAGGGCGGCAAGCTGTGATTCGGTTTATGATTGAGGACGATCGCACGATCGCGTGGAACGACATGGTACGCGACACCGTAACCTGGAAAGGTAGCGACCTCGGCGGCGATATGGTAATTGCCCGGGCATCCAGCGGTAGCGTCATCGGCCAACCCCTCTACAACCTCGCAGTAGTTGTCGATGACATCGACATGGCTATCACCCACGTCATCCGCGGCGAAGATCACATCGGGAATACTCCGAAACAAATATTGCTTTACGAAGCTTTGGGCGCGACAATCCCCGAATTTGCCCACACGCCGCTGATTTTGAACTCGCAAGGGCAAAAACTTTCTAAACGCGACGGCGTTACCTCGATTTCTGACTTCAAAGATATGGGTTATATCCCCGAAGCTTTAGTCAATTACATGACTTTGCTGGGTTGGACGGCGCCGGATTCAACGCAAGAAATATTTACATTGTCCGAAGCAGCGGCAGTATTTACATTCGATCGAGTCAACAAAGCAGGTGCAAAATTTGACTGGGATAAACTCAATTGGCTCAACGGTCAATACCTGCATAAAATGCCAGTATCCCAATTGACAGATTTGCTGGTACCTTATTGGCAGAAAGCCGGTTATGAGTTTGATTCGGAGGCAGACCGGCCTTGGCTCGAACAAATATCTGCTTTAATCGGCCCGAGTCTGGTTCGCTTAACCGATGCTGTCGGTATGTGCAAGTTGTTCTTCTCCCCAACTGTGGAATACGAAGAAGAAGCCCTCGCACAATTGCAGCAAACAGGGGCCGCAGAAGCCCTGCAAGCAGTTCTAGAAGCTCTGGAAAGTCATTCCACTCTCACATCAGCCGAAGCTCAGAAAATCACTAAAAAGCTCAGTAAAGAGAAAAATCTTAACAAAGGGCTAATTATGCGATCGCTCAGAGCAGGTCTGACAGGTGCAATGCACGGCCCCGACCTGATAGAATCTTGGGTAATCCTTCACCAGCGGGGGACGGCGAAAACCCGCTTGCTTGATGCCATTAGCAACTTGAAATTGTCGGCTGTTGGTGTCGCGGCCCAAACTCCTACCCCAGAACCACCCAAGGCCGAAACTTCCACGGCAATTCCCGCTGAGACTTCCGCCCCGGAACAGCCAGCAGTGGAGGTTTCAGCAGTCGAAACACCAACTGTTGAAACAGTTGCAACCCCCGCAGCAGAACCAACCGCGGAAGTTACAGCAGTAAAAACCCCAACTGTTGAAATAGCAGCGGAAGTTACAGCAGTAGAAACCCCAACTGTTGAAATAGCAGCGGAAGTTAAAGCAGTAGAAACCCCGACTGTTGAAACAGTCGGAACGGAAGTTTCAGCAGTCGATATTTCGGCCGTTGAAACAGCCGCAGCAGCAGTTGAAATACCTGCCGCCAACCAGCAAAAAATTATTGCGAGTGGAGAAATGACTTCATCAAACGAACCAGAAACAACCATTATTATCACCGAAATTCCTGCTGAAAATGTAGCAGACAGTTCCAGCGGTACGACAAAAGTCATAATTACCGAAGAACCGCCAAATCAGACCCAGCAAATCAAAGAACAAATTATCTCAATTTTGTCCGAGTTTCCGGCTTACATCGGCAGCTTTTACGAGCAGTACAAAAGTCCCCTGACAGTTGTCGGCGTGATTTTAGCCTCGATTGTCTCTTTGAAAGTGCTGTTGGGCGTAATAGACGAACTCAATGACATTCCCCTGCTAGCACCCACATTCGAGTTAATTGGTATCGGATACACCGCGTGGTTTATCTACCGCTATTTGTTGCGCTCTTCCAACCGCCAACAATTAGGTCAAGAAATTCAAGCTTTGAAAGAACAAGTTTTTGGCAAAAAGTCCTAAATTTTTGCTGGTAATCTGTTGATTTTTTGCCCGATACTGACAATTTTAAATCTGTTGTCAGTGTCGGGTTTTTTAATGAAGGAAGAAGCAAGTTTGGCAACGGATGCAAGTAGCAATGGCCGTGGGTGCGTCGCTTGAAAAAAATCCCTCAATACAAACCGAGAATCTGACAGTGACGCACCAGCCATAGCGAGCAGACTGCAAACAAAACAACTGTTTGTCTTGTTTGCTTAACTATGGTTTTATAGAACCGCTTTTAAAAATCTAGGTAAACCTAGCAAGACTCAGCGGTTTAAGTTTCTTAAGCATTCTTTCCTATCGCTTACGCTTCCTCAATGTCAAGGTTGCCCAGGAAATCCCAGTTAGAGTTAGAATAGTAACTATGTCTATTAGTTATTATTCCAGATTGCTTGATTTTTTTATTCAGTTGATTCCACAGGCTCTCCTCGTGCTTTGTTGAGTTCACCTCAACAAAGGCGGTTAAGGAGCCTGGTATTTTTTCCGACAATCTCATTCCCCTACGGCCGATAACTAACGCCGCTGCTTCATCACTAGCCAAACCATACATCCTCAGATATTTGACTAAACTAATAATACTAGAATAAGCAGGATTGACCGTTAAAAGCTCAATACCTCTGTTATAAAGAATTGAGTTTAACAACTTAAAAAACTCAGAATAAGCCCAACCTGATAGCATCCGAGCATATTTCTTGCCACGTTCTCTAAGTTGCTCTTTCTTGCTGGTAAAGTCTAATTCCTCGCAGACTATTGGACATTGAAACTTGATAGCTAATGCCGATAATTCTAGGCAAGCTTTAACAATTTGAGCTTGCTGTTGACCCTTGGGTAAACCAGTTTGTAGTGGGATTTTACCGTGTGCTTTCAAGTTACCTTCGGTATCAATATACGCCCAACCAATCGAGCCGGGATTCATGTCGATACCAATACAGCCATAATCTACAGAACGCGATACCTGCTCAACATTGGAGGGCGTGAAACTAACAGCAACACACCATTTACCAGATTTATAATAGAAGTGCCAAGTTTTAGCGCCCGTAGCTGGTAATCGGTTAATATTGCGAGGGAAGTCGCCAATATACGAATCTACATTTTTACCAAACTTAGATTCTAAACAAGCTGGCACTCTAACTATTAAATTATCCCCATCCCACTGACACACTTGATTACCATAAGATTCATCTTTGGAACCCACGATAAAGGCTTGATTCTTGGGGACACGAACCCGCACAGGGATTGATTTTAGGACGGCTAATATTTGCCGATACCTGGTCAGCTTACGTTTTTTATTGTGTATCTGAAAGCGTAGTTTTTGCCAGTTAGTTTGTCTATACTTTTGGTCACTAGATAACGGAAATGCACAACCGCTTTTACTATTTTGCCAGTTCTTTTTAGCGTAAAACTTACGAGCTAATTTGAGTTTTCTCTCAGCTTTTTTCAGCCAAGCTTCACAAGATTTAGCTTTATTTTCTAAGGTTTTTATGTGTGAAATCCGGCACTCCTTGGCGCTATCAACAGCACCCTTAGCCGATGAGATTACACCATTGGCATGACGTTTGCTAATACCGTAAGTTTTTTGTAGGTGCGTGTTCCAGTATGACTTGTTAAATCCTTCTCCTAACATCATAAAGTTGACAGTTTCACATACTGCTTTGTGAAATATTGGTGTGTAAGCGCTCAAAAACATTTCTAGCTGAGTTTTACCGATCGCGTTCAACTCATCTATCGGTGTAGAAAGTGCTTTGCAGTAAGTGATGCTGGTCATTTAGTTCGATAGTTGTCGGGTTCGCCTGACTTGATTTTTATATATTAACATCTATCTTAAATCTACTGACCACCGTTGAATTAACTTTTATTTCTAGGTAAATCTAGGTATTTTGGCAACTGCTGACAACCCTTCGGCTACAGGGGGGCAAGCTGTAGTAAACTGCTTTCGCAGTCAACTGACTAAATGCCAGCAGCAGTAAAAGCTGCCCAGTGATAGGGATTGGCAAAAGGACAGCGTTTGCGGTTGCGAATTTGCTGCAAAGAAGCCTCCGCAATCAGGCGAGAACTTTGAGAAAGCCGATCGAATGTTTGCGAAATTTGAGGTTGAAAATCCGCCAGCAACACCTCCAGTTCTTCCCCAGTCAAATCTCGCAGCCACCTTTGAGCGTCCCCGAGTGCTCGCGCCACATCTCCTACCTGCAACCGAGGAAACTGCCCCAGATTTTCATAAAACTTGCTCGTCAGCAGCAGGGTCGAAACATCGTTCACCTTCCAAAGACTGCTGACAACACTAGAGGTACCAGCATACAAAAAACCCGCCGACAAACCGACAAAATCGACCGCCGCGCCCGGGGATTCGGCTGCAACTTCGCAAGCTGATAAAGTTACTAAAAAGTATTGCCGAAAATTTAAATTAAAAATTTCTTCCAGGTTCAGAGAATCATTTCTCAAAAACAGGCCGGATTTGAGTGGGAAAGCCAAATTCAGCAAACTCAAACAAGCAAAGTGAGCGCATTTTTTTTGCTGCAATTGCCCTATTTCCCGGAAAAAATTTCCGCGGTCTGCTGACGGTATTGCTAGGGAAAAAGCTTCTTTAAGCGCCTGTTTCTGGCGCAAAATTTCTGCACTAGAAAAATACTGAGAACTATTGCCGATTTCGATGTTGCTGTAGAGCGAATTTCTGGTGAAAGTGGGAACTGCAACCAGATGCTGCAAACGAGGTCTGTAGCGACCAATAGCTGAGTTGCGCGCGATTTGTTTCAAGCGCAAAAGAGCGCAACTAGGAGCATAGCGAATTCCTCCGGCAAATCGATCGGTCAAATAAACTGGTGCTGCAACCTCGCCAAAACTAGAACCTTGAGAAAAATCAGAACCACCCTGCGCATCTCCATCAAAACCGCTGTGCGAACCCCAATTAGACCTAAAACCTCCGCCGCTGCTGCTGTCAAACCCATCTTTTACCCCCAGAGGTAAAGCGTGAAGCGGCAAAGCGTGCAAAAATCGGTGCGGTACAAAAATCAGTCGATCGCAATTTTCTGGAATTAGCGCCACCAGTCGATCGATTTCCAGCAGCGCAGCCAAGCGTTTGAGCCGAGCTGGAAGATGATTGATCCACCGACCTTTTTGTTCGGAATAAGCGCTGAGGTACTCCCTGGCCCAAGTTTCGGCTGCCACAGCACTGTCGGTCGAACACAGGTGAACGGCGGGATACTTGGCGCCAGCAACCACCACAAAAGCCACCAGCAAATCCCCCAAACTCGCCCACACCACCGCAGCGGAATTGGCATCAGGTAACAATTGGCAAATTTGCTCGAAAGCGATGGGGTCAACTTTGCGGGCTAAGCTGAAGAAAGGATCTTTTGCTTGCACCGATCGAGCAATCAACCCATCAAGCTGCCGCCACAATTGATTTAAATGAATCAAGTCCGAGTTCGGCAGCAGAGAACCGCTGTTCAAACTTTGGCTGTCGCCCTCAGACATCAAGCTATGGCTCGGCTCGGACTCTCGCTGTTCTTGCTGCCGCTGTTCCCCGGCTATTTCCGATTGCAGCGACTCCAATTCCTGCACCACCGCTGCGGAAATGTCCCCTTTGGGCGTCAAATGCGATTTTACCAGCAGTTCTACTAAATTCCGATTTTTGTGACGTTCGGCGTATTCCAGGGCTTTAGCACAGTATTCCGGCTCGGTGCGACCGAGTGCCAGGCAAACTTCGATCAGCGATTTATAGAGTTCAGTCCAAGTGCGGGTTAATTTGGTTTTTACGGTACTGGCGCGATCGCCCAAATCGGCCGTATCAACCCCAGCTTCGCTGCGCAAGAATTCCACAGTATCCACAGCAGCAGCAAACAAACCGTAGGCTCGAAAAAAATCGCCCTGAGCTCGGTAAGCTTGACCCAAATAAAATAAAAGTTGAGCCCAGCGGTGCGGATAGGTTTCGCGAGTGTAGACTTGGGCGGCGCTGTGATAGGAAGAAATCGCGCGATCGAGGTAGGACGAGTTTTCCGTCTGGGTCAGTTCCAAAAAAGCTTGCCCCATATAAATTTGCAGCATTGCCCAGCGGTTGGGAACTCGCTTTTTGGTGTAGACTTGGCAGGCATTTTGATAGCAAGCGATCGCACTTTTGAGATTGCGGTTTTTTTCACCTTTGACCTGTTCGCTGAAAGCGCGTCCGAGGTAGGCCCAGAGCATTGCCCAGCGTTCGGGAGATTTTTGGCGGTTGCAAAAGAGCAAAGCATTTTGAAAGCAGACGATCGCCTGATCGGTATTTTCCGATTTTTCCCCTTTGATTCGCAGGCTGTAAATCCTGCCGAGGTAAGTTTGGATCGAACTCCAGGCTTCGGGAAATTTGGCACGAGTGTAGACTTGCAAAGCATTTTGAAAGCAGGCGATCGCCATTTCTACATTGTCTTCGGGATCGCCTTTGATGCGATCGATAAACACCCTGCCCAAATTCCTTTGAGTCGTCGCCCATTGTAGCGGTAAAGCTTCCCGAGTCCGCACTTGCAAAGCTCTCTGATAGCAGGTGACAGCGTATTCGAGATTTTCAGCTCGATTTCCCCGCAGCAACTCGCAATAAGCATTTGCCAAATTATTTTGAGTTGTGGCCCAGCGCCGGGGAAACACCTTGCGGTTGTAGACTTGCAAAGCATTTTGAAAGCAAGCGACGGCAAGCTCAAGGTTTTGACCTTTATCGCCCCGCAGGCGGCGGCTGTAAGCGCGACCGAGATTGTTTTGAGTGCTTGCCCACTCTCCCCCAAAAGCTTCCCGGGTGCGAACTTGCAGCGCGTTTTGATAGCAGGCGACGGCTTGTTCGAGATTTTCTGCCAAATCGCCCCTGAGGCGCTCGCTGTAAGCGTTGCCCAGGTTGTTTTGCAGGGTCGCCCACTGGGATGGGTAGTGTTCGCGAGTCCGCACTTGCAGGGCATTTTCAAAGCAAGCGATCGCCTGTTCGATATTTTGAGCTTTATCACCTTTAGGCCGATCGGTGTAAGCGTTACCCAGATTGTTTTGCATCACCGCCCACTCTTGGGGAAAGTCTTTGCGGGTAAACACCTTAGCCACTGTTTCGTAACCTGCAATTTCGATTTCCAAGTTATTGGCCTTGCTACCGAGGGGAAACCGCCCAATTTTGTTGCTCAGATTGCCGATCGAAGCTGCAATGCGCCGGGCTTCGGATTCATTGGCAGCAGGTAGTACCAAAGTTGCCCAGCGGCGCAGCAGTTGCGCGAAATTCTGGTCGAGTTTGTCTAAATTAATTTTCAACAGCGCGTATACGTGCTGCGAATCAGCGCTGGGCGCCACAGCCTGCAATACTTCTGCTAAAAAAGTCAGGTATGCTGCCCCGATTGCGGATAATTTAGCATTGCCCTTTGTCGATGCTAAGGGTGCGATCGCCCTTTGGAAAAACTTGGCCGCATCGAGCAAACTGTCTCGCGTCATTGCCGGCTTTTGCAAGTAAAGGGTTTGCACGAACCCAAAGTCGATCGACTTTGAGTCCGCCCTCAAAATCACATCTATTCCTGAGTCCACAGGATTTTCCAGCAGCGCTCGGAGCATATTAACATCAGTTTCGCGACGCTGTTCGTCCATCGTGCATTCCGCCGAACTATTAACGATACGATCGCTGCTTTTGTGCAGCAATTAAATCAGTTCCTGGTTGAAATATCAATCCCTAACCGCAGGTACGAGTCGCCGAGGGGATTAAACAGAACTAGGTTTTTCCACCATACACATCGCCACAACGTATTTGTCTGAAAAAAACAGGTTTCGGTGTCTGTCCTAAACTTGACAAACCCGCCCCGACAGAATTACAGCGGGGCGGGTTGAATGTTTGGCGATTGAGATTGTAGACTCAGAAACAGGGTTTTTTTGACAACTCTGGGGTTGAGCCACCAAAAATCTCGAAATAAACCGGGTTTAGTCTCAATCCAGTGCGCGTACATCTGGCGCGAGTGCGAACGGCAGCCGAGCCAAAGCTCACAAAAATCAACTCAGTGAATTTAGTGTACCGCTTGAGAGCGCAGCGCTTCCTCCACAGCAAGCATTGCGCGATCGACTTCAGCAGCAGAGACAATCAGCGGCGGGACAAACCTCAGGACTTTCGGCCCGGCGGGAACCAAAAGCACACCAGCGGCAATCGCCGATTTGACAATATCGGCCGATGTTAGTGCAATATCAGCCTGCAATTCCAACCCGACAATCAAGCCCCAGCCGCGCACCTCAGCAATCAAATGCGGATAGGCGGCCGCCAACTTGTTGAGCCCAGCTTTCAACTGCGATCCGCGCTGCTGGACGTTTTCCAGCAAATTTTCCCGTTCTAAAGTTTGGCACACGCACAAAGCGACAGCGCAAGCAAAAGGATTGCCGCCAAAAGTGCTAGCGTGACTTCCCGGTTCAAAGACATCGCAGTTCGACTTGCACAGCATAGCGCCGATCGGGATACCGCCGCCCAACCCCTTCGCCGAAGTAAAGATATCCGGTTCAATCCCGAGATTTTCGTAGCCCCAATATTTGCCGCTGCGTCCCATTCCGACTTGCACTTCGTCAAGAATCAGCAAAATGCCTTTTTCGTCGCAAATTTCGCGAATCCGCTGGAAGTAGGCGATATCTCCGGGGCGAACTCCCCCTTCACCTTGCAGCGCTTCCAGCATAATTGCTGCGACTTGGCGTTCGTCTTTGTCGAGTTGCTCGATCGCGCCTTCGATCGCACTAATGTCATTGTAAGGAACATAGTGAAATCCCGGAACCAACGGACTAAAACCCTTCTGATATTTAGGTTGTCCCGTCGCCGTAATCGTCGCCAAAGTCCGCCCGTGGAAACTCGCCACAGCGGTGATGATTGTCGGATTCGAGATATTTAATTTTTCATGGGCATACTTGCGCGCCAGTTTAATTGCCGCTTCATTAGCTTCGGCCCCAGAGTTGCAAAAGAAAGCTCTATCAGCGCAAGAATGCTCTACAAGCCACTTCGCCAGCTCACCCTGTACGGGGATGTAATAAAGATTTGAAACGTGGTGTAGAGTCTGAATTTGCTGAGTTACCGCTGCAATCATCGCCGGGTGGGCGTGTCCCAGAGTGCAGGTAGCGATACCAGCGACAAAATCGAGATATTCGCGGCCCTGGGTATCCCAAACGCGACAGCCGAGTCCGCGTTCCAGGGCGATCGCAAAACGCCCGTAAGTATTCATTACATAGCTGTCGAAGCTTTCAGAACTGGAGGGACTGGCTTCGGCTTGCACGCTTGGTTCTTTGAGTAAGGTTTCTGGACTCACGAACGGCTCCTTAACATATAATATCTAAACCTCGATTGTACGGCAAAAATCCAGGTTCGCGGTGCAGCTTGTTACTTTTGTCAAAAAATCGTCACAGTAAGCTGTTCTGCATTTAAGTTGTATATCAAGAAACAATCAAATTCTTGTGGGGCACTGCTCCGACGCTGCCCCGAATATGTAATTTGCACGAGTTACAGCTTAACATCAATAAATCCCTCACAAATCTACTGATGAGTTATTACATTTCTCCTAATTTTCTCGATAAAGTTGCGGTGCACATCACTAAGAACTTTTTAAATTTACCAGGCGTAAGAGTTCCGCTAATCTTGGGAATTCACGGCCGTAAAGGAGAAGGCAAAACATTTCAAGCTGAACTGGTTTTTCAGCGGATGGGCTTTGAACCAGTGATGATATCTGGCGGAGAATTAGAAAGTCCCGATGCCGGAGATCCGGCGCGTTTAATTCGTTTGCGCTACCGCGAAGCTGCGGAGCAAATTCGCGTGCGCGGCGAGATGTGCGCAATTTTTATTAACGATTTAGATGCGGGGGCTGGCAGGTTCGATACTACTACTCAATATACCGTGAATACTCAGATGGTGAATGCCACTCTGATGAATATTGCGGACAATCCAACTAACGTGCAGTTACCGGGAAGTTATGACAGTACGCCGCTGCACCGAGTGCCAATTATTGTCACAGGAAATGACTTTGCTACGCTGTACGCGCCGCTGATTCGCGACGGGCGGATGGAAAAGTTTTATTGGGAACCCAGCCGGGATGATAAAATTGGGATTGTTGGCGGAATTTTTGAGTCTGACAATTTGTCACAAACCGAGATAGTGGGTTTGGTTGATAATTTTGCCGCTCAGGCGATCGACTTTTTTAGCGCTTTGCGATCGCGCATTTACGACGAACAAATCCGCGAATTCATCCACAAAATAGGAATCGAGCAAGTTTCCAAGCGTTTGGTAAACACTCTGGAAGCACCGCCAGATTTCCCGAACCCTAATTTCAGCCTCGCTCGTTTATTAGAAATGGGCAGTTTGATGGTGGGTCAACAAAAGCGGATTCAGGAAATGCGCTTGGTAGATGAATACAACCAATCGCGCCTGTTCAATGTTCAAGGAACTGTCAATGTCCCGGCTACTGCGCCGACGCAAAGCCAATTAAACGACCCGAACTCGAAATATTATAAGGCTTACGTCGAGCCAAGTTCTGAAGTTGGTAACGGTCAAGCTGCGCGGCTAAGTTCTGAGGTATTGGAACAAGTACAACAATTGTTAGCAAGAGGCTGCAAAATTGGCATGGAATATGCAGACAATCGCCGCTTTAAAACAGGTTCTTGGCAAAGTTGTGCGACAATTAAAACTGCACAAGAAAAAGATGTGGTTGCATCTTTAGAAACTTGCTTAGCCGAACACGGCGGCGAATACGTGCGACTGATTGGTATCGATCCAAAAGTCAAGCGCCGGGTAGTTGAAACAATTATTCAACGGCCAAAGTAGGCAGAAGACGCTCGCGGTTGAAACCGCGTCTATACAAGCAAAACCCTAGAAGAGCGGGTTGAAGACAAAGACGGTTAAAATTATGTTATCGTCTTCAGTCCGCGGAGGCGGACATCGTTTGTGTAGGCGCGGTTTCAACCGCCGTCTTATCTAAATTATGCTGCTGCAAAAATTTATCTAAGGTTGCCCGATCGCACATAGCAACCTGAGCACCCACCTTAGTTGCACACAGAGCGCCCGCTGCACAGCCCCAGACCACCGCCTCCCAGAGCGATCGCCCGCCATCTAAGGCAGCAGCCAACCCCCCGTTAAAAGCGTCACCAGCAGCCACAGTGTCGATCGCCCTCACAGCAAAAGCCGGCACAAAAAGAGTTTCATCCGCAGTCACGGCAACCGCCCCGCGATCGCCCAATTTGACAATAACATTCTCGACACCGCGCTGCTGCAACTGTTTAGCCGCGACAATCGCTGTTTCTGTGTCATTCACTCCAAAACCGACTAACTGGCTGGCTTCCACTTCATTCGGCGTGATAATGTCAATTAAGGGATAAAGTTCGAGTGGCAAATCCGCCACAGCAGGCGCTGGATCGAGAATCACTCGCACCCCCACTTCACGAGCAAATTTTGCAGCTTTTAGGACAAATTCTAGAGGAATTTCTAACTGTAACAGCAACGATGTAGCTTCAGGTAACACTTTTTTAAGACGTTCGATATCTGCTTCGCCGACATTGTTATTCGCGCCCGGAATCACAATAATATTATTTTGACCTGTCTCGTCTACGGCAATAATTGCCACACCTGAATGAGTGCTTTTATCTATTAATACATTTTCTGTACTCAAACCATAGGATTGTAAACTTCTCAATAATTCTTCAGCAAATTGATCGTTACCAACGCGGCCGATGATGTGGGTAAAAGTGCCGAGACGCGCCGCTGCTACGGCTTGATTTGCTCCTTTACCGCCGCCGGCCGTAAAAAAATTGCTACCGATGATAGTTTCCCCCGGTTGCGGCAATCTGGGAGTTTTTGCTGCTAGGTCGATGTTGATACTGCCAAATACAATGATGCTCATAAATTGTTGAATTGGGTAATTGATAATTAGGTTTGAGAGCTCGGACTTCAGTCCTCTAATTTTAATATTGGAATTGGGTAATTCGTAATTAGGTTTGTAGTGAGGACTTCAGTCCTCTTATTTTAATGTTTAATTGCGTAATTTGTCATCGCTCATTGGCTTATCTTGCTTGTTTGTTAATTTTGGCATCTAACTAATGACCTGTTTGACCAATAACCAATAACCAATAACCAATAACCAATAACCAATAACTAATAACCAAT
>NZ_JAUBOJ010000173.1:0-14244 GCF_036700185.1 Microcoleus sp. BM001215392
TGAGCATAGTACAGAAGTTCGAGTCAATTACTGGCGGTTAATAAATTATTTATGAGTTCCGCGAATTAAGAGCAAAATGAACCGGAGACAGGCAGAGGACACAGAGGAGGAAATGAGATAAATAAAACTTTGAGAAGGTTCGATCGATCGCCCTAGCAGTATTAAAATAATGTTAGCATAAATGCAGTCATTTCTCAATATTATATGTTTCCTTTTAAATATCCAGTGCCGCAAAGCGATCCGCCGCGATCGCCCAGAGAAACGCTGCCGACAATGTACGATTTACCTAGCGAAGATCCGGAGGAACCTGGTTTGCCAGACGAATTTCACGATTTGCAGCCGCAGTTGTTAACCCTGGCGTTTCGCCCTCGCAATTATCAGGCTTCTGAGATATTTAGCGGCACTGACATGAACCTTTATTATGACGTGCAGCACCCTCTGTGGCACAAACGCCCGGATTGGTTTGGAGTTGTGGGAGTTCCGAGACTGTACGATGGATCGGAACTGCGGATGAGTTACGTTACTTGGCAGGAAGGCGTGAATCCTTTTGTAATTGTGGAACTGCTTTCGCCGGGAACGGAAAAAGAAGATTTAGGCGCAAATATCGATGACGAAAATATACCAACTGGGTCGAATGCTGCGGGTAACGGGCAAGTTTTACAGCCTGAAATAAATGAGAAACCGCCCAGTAAATGGGAGGTTTACGAGCAGATTTTGCGGGTTCCTGTTTATGCCGTTTTCAGCCGCTATACTAACAGGTTGCGAGTGTTTGCATTGAATGCCGGACACTATCAAGAATTAGAATTATCTGACTCGCGGGTATGGATTGCCGATCTAGGTTTGGGCTTGGGTTTGTGGCAAGGGGAGTTTCAGGGAGTCGATCGCCTGTGGTTGCGCTGGTATGATGTAGATGGCAACTGGATTCTGACTGAAGCGGAACAGCAACGGCAGCGCGCCGAGTCAGCGGAATCTCAATTGCAGTCTTTAATTCAGCGACTGCGGGAATCTGGCATAGATCCCGATCGATTTTTAAATGGTTAGAAAAACGGCGGTTGAAACCGCGTCTATATAAACAAAGAAAAGACGGCGGTTGAAACCGCGTCTACACAAACAAAGTCCACCTCCGTGGACTGAAGAAGATAACGTAAGTTTAACCCAAAATACTTGGGATTAAGACGGTAGTTGTAACCGCCATGTCTTCAACCTGCGGAGGCAGGTTTTGTTTGTATAGAAGCGGTTTCAACCGCCCGGTTTTCTTGGGATTAAGACGGAGTTGTAACCGCCATGTCTTCAACCGGCGTCCGGCTTGTTTTGTTTGTATAGAAGCGGTTTCAACCGCCCGGTTTTTTATGTCTTCAACCCGCGAAGGCGGGTTTTGTTTGTATAGCAGCGGTTTCAACCGCCCAGTTTTCTTGTTTATTGCTGACACTATTTGCCGTAAATCCTTCCGCATAAGGTGACTGATGCAAATAAGCCTTACCAGCAGAACCGAAAAGTTGCAACTTGCCCGAAATGACCGATCGCATAGCAGCAATTGCCTTTTCCATAACTTCCAACAAATCCGGATCTGACAAAGAACTGCTCGTTTTCAACACCTCCATATAAGCATCGCGCACTTCCGTATTTACATTAAATTTAGATACACCTAATTTAATAGATTGATTAATCATTGATTCCGGCAAACCGCTAGCGCCGTGCAATACCAACGGCACCGAAACAGCAGCCCGGATTTTTGCCAAACGCGGGAAATCGAGTTTAGGTTCGCTGAAATATTTACCGTGAACGTTGCCAATTGTTACCGCTAAAAAATCCACCTTAGTTGCTGCAATAAACTCTACAGCTTCCACTGGATCGGTCATCTTGGCGGCTTTTTCTTCAATTGTCAAACCGTCTTCCGTGCCGCTAATTCTGCCGATTTCCGCTTCAACTACCGCACCGTTAGCGTGGGATAACTCAGTCATTTCGCGAGTAAAGATTAAGTTTTGTTCGTAAGACAAAGGAGAACCATCAGCCATGATGGACTTGATACCGGCGGCGAGGGCGAGGTGAATGTCTTTTTCTGAGGTGCTGTGATCTAAGTGTACTGCGATCGGCACGGAGGACTTGCGCGCTGCTTCCATGCAAAGCGCGACTAAAGGCGATTTTCCGTATTTGAGGGCGCTGGGGTGAAGTTGCAGCATCGCCGGACTTTGCAGCGCTTCGGCGGCATCGATGACGGCTTTTACTCCTTCGAGATTGTACACATTAAAAGCGCCGATCGCATAAGCGTTTCTCCGGGCAGTGTTCAGCAATTCGCTAGTTGAGGCGAGCATAAGTACCTAACTTAAAAACTTTTCAGTTGTCAGTTGTCAGTTGTCAGTTGTCAGTTGTCAGTTGTCAGTTGTTATGGGTCAGTTGTCAGTTGTCAGTGGTTATGGGTCAGTGGTTATGGGTTATGGGTTATTGGTTATTGGTTATTAGTCAGGAGTCCTGCCGTCATCAGTCATTGGGCCAACAGGGCATTAATCACTGATTATTGGGAAATATTCAAAAATAACAAATAACAAATAACAAATAACAATTGTCAACTATCAACTATCAACTATCAACTGTCAACTGTCAACTGTCAACTATCAACTATCAACTGTCAACTGTCAACTGTCAACTGTCAACTATTTTTGTGCGTTCCCAGCGTGCAAACCGCACTCTTTCATCGTCGATTCTTCCCACCACCAACGACCTTCGCGTTCGTGTTGGTTCGGCAATACTGGTTTCGTACAAGGTTCGCAACCAATGCTGACAAAACCCCGTTCGTGCAACTTGTTGTAAGGCACTTCCAAGGCGCGAATATAATCCCAAACCTCTGCCGAAGACCAGTTTGCTAAGGGGTTGAATTTAATTAATTCATGGTCTGGAGTTGAAAAAGCACCGTCAACTTCAATCACCGGAATACCGTTGCGGGTACTGGGGCTTTGGTCTTTGCGCTGACCGGTAATCCAAGCATCGAGAGTATTGAGTTTGCGGCGCAGCGGCTTGACTTTGCGCACGCCGCAGCATTCTTTATGACCGTCTTCATAAAAACTAAACAATCCCTTTTCATCTACTAGGGCTTGTACTTCTGCTGCATCGGGAAACATTACTTCTAATTTAATGCCGTAATGTTTTCTGACTGCATCTAAAAACTGATAGGTTTCTGAGTGCAACCGTCCCGTGTCTAGGGTAAAAACGCGGAAGTTTTTGGTAATTTTTGATGCCATATCGATTAGAACTACATCTTCGGCACCGCTGAAAGAAATTGAGATATTGTCAAAATTGTCTAGGGCAAATTTGAGAATTTCTCGCGGTGTTTTTTGACTGTATTCTGCTTCCAGGGCGGCTATGTTGAGATTATTCTGAGTGGCAACCATGTTTTCGCGCGATCGGTGTTCTTTTTTCTAGCCTTTTATTATAGCCGATCGCCGTATCTCTCTTGCAGATGAATCAGACCTCGCTCCCAGACCCGAACACAGCTTGAACACAGCAGTCGCCGAGAGCAAAAATCCTGATACTTGACAATGGTGTCGCCGACAGCCTGCGTCATCGCTACAAAATTTTGCCCCGCAAGTCCCGCGCGAAGGGATTGATGCGGGGAGAAATGTCAGATACAAGCACGCTCAAATAGTTGATGCTATCTCATATTTTCTGTCAGTTTAAATTGGGTTATTCTGAATCAGACTCAGGTTTTTTCAAATATATGCGTTCCATATCCCGCGTGTTTAAGTATAACGCAACTTTATTCAATTGCAGTTTAGCCGCCATATCCTTAAGCAAGCCTTTAATGACCTGACTTTTGCTGACCACGCCCACATTATACAATAGCCGATCGAGAGTTAGCGATCGCCCGACATAATCTGTTTTAAGGACTGTAAATCCTGCCTTAGTTGCCAGTTTTTCTAGCGTGTTAGTCGTAAAAAAGTAAATATGTCCGTCGCAACTGAGACTTCTTTCTCTTTTACCCAATAATTTGAACATCAAAGTATCGTATCGCGGGGTTTCCATCACGAATATTCCCCCCGGCTTCAAGATCCGATAAACTTCTTTCAATGTACTGCAAGGATCGGAGACGTGTTCGATCACGTGCATCATCAATACAGCATCTGCCGATCGATCTGCGATTCCAGCTTTTTCTAGTATGGTGGGGATGATTTTGATGCCAAACTCAGATTCTGCATATCTGCACATACCCACATTGGGTTCCAGCCCAAGGACATTCCACCCATCTTGCTTAAAGTAGTTCAACAAATACCCCAAGCCACTGCCGACTTCTACTAACGTACCTCTTTCGGGATAATGTTCGCGCAGAAATTTTCGGGTTATTTCATAATCTTTTACTTGCAGTGCTTCTTTTTCCAGCCGCTGCGAATCTTGGTTGACTATTGCAGATAATACAAAGTCGGGATCGTAGTTTTCTATTAATACATTGTCTACTTCTTTGATTCTGGGGTTGGCATACATCAATCCACAGGATTTACAATTGACAATTTGATTTACTTGCGCTACTCCTTGCTCAAATCTAACAGTATATTCATTACTACCGCACAAATTGCAAGCAACGTATGTCATAGCTTTTAAACTCCTATTTTATTCAGGCGATTTCAATATTATTCAACATATTAACCTGGGCAGAGGCAAATAGCAGTAACTTAATATTATTTAACTTTTTCCCAGTTTCTTTTCCCGGTGGAGCTTCGAGCAAATCCGTAAGTCTGTTGCTAGATTTAAGTATAATGCTATACACAAATATCCGATGGCGAGGGGAGGTTTTGCAGTCGTAAACTTGCTCTTTTGATATATCTTTGCCTTCCTCGCCCGTACAATATTTTTTTGACGCCTGTCTGCTTAATTAAAATTCAACGGGAGCATCTCATTTTTGTAAAAAATGCCAAACTGAGATGCTCCCGATTCAACTGTTACTTTTGTTACTTTAGATTGTATTGGCAAATGACTATTTGCTCTCTGCTGCCAAACTTTCCATTTCTTTCTGCCACTTTTTCAACAAAACTTCACGCTCTTTTTGTTCTTGAGGTTCCGGCATTCTCAAGCCATTTGTAGCATCATATTTGCCGTAATACTGCGACATTCCCTGAAAAGATTTAGTTTCCTGATTGGGCATAATTTTTTTCTGTTTCAGCCACTTTTCGCAAGAACTTTGCCACATAAAAACGCGATCGTGCACTTCGCCGCCTAATTTTCTGATGCGCTTAATGGACAGTTCTTTTTTGACAAACAATAGCCGATCGCTCTCTTTGCTGCGCTTAATCAAGCGAATTTCGGCGCCGGTACCCCGGAAAAACTCGATCGCGCAATAGCCCTCCAACTGAAAAATGCAAACTTCCGTTGGAAGAGCGCCGTCTTCCGGTAAGATGTCCACATCAAACGGCAACTGGTAGCCGATCGCGCTCGCAGACGACGGAGGCAACAGCAAGCGCACCCGCAGCAGGCGATCGCTATAATTCGCCCAAAAATCCCGGCGTTCCTCCAACTGCTTAATTTCCGCATCTGAGGGCCGCAGCATCCGCGCCACCAAATCGATTGTTTTCTGGAAATAACTGTAATTTAATTGCCCAATCCATCGTTTCAGGGACTCTTGAGCGGGAGGCGAAAGTAACTGCAACTTCGGATAATATTCGTCTCGCAGCCACTCAACCAATTTCGGGCGTTGATTTTTAAGAATATCGCTCGAAATTTTCACTAACAACTCTTCAACTGCTGCAAGTTGCGGCGCTGGTGGCATTTCTTTCAAGCACCTGAGCAGCCATTCTATGCCCGACAAATCGCAAACCTGATTTTTAGCAAAAATTCCGGCAAGGTGCGGCCCGGCGCGATCGACTACCGGGATACTTGCGGGTAACTGAGCTTTTCCTAACAGTTCTACGGGGGTTTTTAGATATTGCCAACTCAGTTTTGCTAGTTCGTAATCCGGTAAATCGCGGGTCAGTATTTTAATGATTTGTACTGGGAGAGCATCGGTACCAGTCGCTGTATTAGCAAAGTCGGCAAAGCACTCTACCAAAGCTCGATCGAGGGCGGGAGCATTGCTAGAAACAGGATTTTCTAACTGGTGGCTGTAATGCAGCGCCAAACGCCACAGCAACTGCTGTTTCAGGCGTGCATTGTGCTGCGCTAGCAGCCAAATAGCTTGGGATATTTCTCTGCTGCGATCGGGGTTTTTGTTGTCCCATTCAGCTTTTGCCCAAAGACAATAAGTCCATTCTAGAGGAGTAATATTATCGGCTCGCTCGCTCTGGATATCGGCAATAATTTCGGCAATTGCTCGCAAATTTCGCCCTTTTACTTCGGGAATATTTGGCTTATTTGTCGGTGCAAAGTTGCCAGCAGTTTGCATTTTTCTCGGCAGTCGCTGGCTGAAATTTTGCGGCAGTTGAATTTCGCGAAACTGAACGCTCATATTGATAAAATTTCCTATAAAGTTGCGGCACTAAAATTATGAAATTCTGGAGGCATCAACGGGATTTGTTGATAACAAGATTGCGGGATAGTCCGATCGCTCGTCATTCAAAAACCCGGTTTTGGCGATCGCCCGCGCGTCATTCCTGTGATTGTAATATTTTACACAATTTTCGATATTCAGGGAAGGTACGGGAAAACTAGCTGGGGTTGTGCGTCATTCTCTCTTTCGGCAGAAGTCAAGCTAGCTTGTCCGTGCCGTAGTAATCCTGTGAACTCAAAAAACAAGGACAAAAGTGCGTTAGCGTTAGCGTTAGCGTTAGCGAAGCGATCGAACGGAAAGCGATCCGAAGGAAAGGTTGCAGAACAGGATCGACCTACCGACAATCTCCCTCTCAAGTAGCATAGACTAAATTTGTAAATTGTTATTAAATTAATTATACGCGACACCAACTCACAAGTTAAAAGCAAGTTAAGAGAAGTTGCAAACACTACCTAACGCAACAACCCTCTATCGCGTAGCAAATTTTAATGTAGATAAAACTAGAAGGTTTGTGATGAGAATTGCCCAAATTGCCCCCCTATTCGAGCGAGTTCCGCCCCCAGCTTACGGAGGAATTGAACTGGTGGTCAGCCTGCTGACAGAGGAATTAGTAAATAGGGGACATGAAGTCACCTTATTTGCCTCCGGCGACTCAATTACTTCGGCTAATTTAGAATCAGTTCATCCCCGAGCGTTGCGTCTCGATTCCACCGTTAAAGAATACGGCATTTACGATATGATGCAACTGAGCAAAGTATATGGAAAAGCCGGAGAATTTGATATCGTTCATTCCCACGTAGGCTGCGCAGCCTTGTCTTATTCGCACTTAGTAAAAACGCCCACAGTTCACACCCTGCACGGCATTTTTACCCCAGACAACGAGAAGATGTTTAGCTTGGCCCGCACTCAGCCCTATGTAAGTATTTCTAACTCTCAGCGGGAAGATAGATTAAATCTCAACTACATCGCCACAGTTTATAACGGGATCGATCCGGCGACTTACGAATTTCACCCGCAGCCGGACAATCCTGCTTATTTAGCATTTCTCGGTCGCATTTCGCCGGAAAAAGGTGCTCATTTAGCCATAGAAATTGCTAAGGCTTCCGGTTGGCATTTAAAGATGGCCGGCAAAATTGATACTGTCGATCGCGAATATTTCGAGCAAGAAATCAAGCCGCACATTGACGGGGAACAAATAGAATATTTAGGCGAAGCCAACCACGCCCAAAAAAGCGTGCTGATGGGCGGTGCAGTCGCGACATTATTTCCGATTACTTGGCGCGAACCTTTCGGGTTAGTGATGATTGAGTCCATGGTAACGGGAACGCCCGTGATTGCGATGAAATTAGGCTCGACTCCCGAAGTGATTGTTCACGGAAAAACTGGTTTTTTGTGCGAAAGCGTGGCAGAATGTATCGCCGCCATCGAACCTGCCCGGAAACTCGATCGCAGCGCTTGCCGCCAACACGCGATCGATCGCTTCAGCGTTAAAACCATGGTTGATGGCTATGAAGCAGTTTACCAACAAATTTTAAAAGAGCGATTTTCTCAAAACGGTCACGCACATCGTTTGACAGAATTAGAACTGCACAGCAGATAGCTGGGCGAGGACAAATTAAACGCGGGTTGAGTGATCTAAAATTTACGTACAAGATTTTAAAAGCTGGGCTTCTTAAGGAAATGCCCGGTTTTTATCTGAGTTTAATTGTCATTTTAGCTGCTACCAAACCTGGAGTGACCTCTCAGCCGTGCCGTGTTACTACTGTATTTTATGGGAGCATCTCATTTTTGCAAGAAGCATTTTTTATTTTAGTGTTCGCACTATAAATGCAAAACTGAGATGCTCCCTATTTTGTTGATTGAAAACTGCTAGATTAGTGGGTCGATATTATTCGTAGCTTTTTCCTCTTGTTTCACTCTTTAGTATAGATTTAATAAAAATTAAATTTATTTTAGGAAGTCAACTATTTGCTGGCATCAGTTGAAAAAAAATGGTATGATGCCAATAGTGAAGCATTACATCAGGATGCTTCGCCTCAAAATTTAATCTCAAAAAGTCAAGAGTCAAAAGCTCCCGAAAATTAAACTTTTGAAAGCTGGGAATCCACTTTTAGTAACAATGACCGATACAACATATGAACTAGAAGGACAAACATTTGTAGCGGCAGCAGAGGCACCTGTAACCGAGTGGCCTTGCGCGATCGCCGATCGACCTCAACCAACACTCACCCTCAAAGACGACGATTTATTTCTGATTACCGACACCCTCGGCAACATCTCAGGCTGCTTGGAAGACAACAGCGTCGCCAGCCTCGGATTGTTTTGTCACGACACGCGCTTCCTCAGCCGCCTAGAATTGCAAATAGAAGGGCGATCGCCAATTTTGCTCAGCAGCAACGCCGAAAAAGGGTACCTGCAAACAGTCTTGTGCTCCAACCCCCGGATTGACGATCGCATCCCGGCAGAAACCATCGGCATCAGGCGAGAAATGGTGCTCAACGGCGGTTTATTTGAAGAAATAGAAATCACCAACTTTACCACAAAACCAGTCAGCTTTGAAATAAGTCTCAGCTTCAACTCTGATTTCTTAGACTTATTTGAAGTGCGCGGTTACGGCCGCTCCCAACGCGGGAAACTCTTGCGCCTGATGCCCCAAAAAACCGATGAATCGTCCCCCGGCTTCATTGCAGACAAAGAAGCCCTTCCTGCCCATGCTAACGGCTTCTTCGACGGTGAAAATTTGGCAGTAGAAAAGCAAAATGCGGCAATTCAAGAATTAGGAAAAAACCCGATCGGCTCCCTAGCGATCGCCCCATATCCTTGCTGCCATATTCTTGAAGATTTAACCCTGGCCTACCAAGGTTTAGACGGCTTAGTCATGGAATCTCGGATCGAGTTTTACAACCAACCGCCAGCACTGTTTCAAGGCAACACAGCAGTGTGGCGCATCTCTCTAGAATCCCACGAAGCAATCAAATTAGGATATCGGCTCAAAATGCTGATCGACGGCAAATCGATCTCCCAAGTCAGCACTCCCGTAACTTTGACTCAAGCCAAAGCAGCGGAACTTTTAGAAGAGCGAGAATGGCTGAGCGAAATTACCAGAATTAAGTCGGACAAAAATACCTTTAATCGACTCCTCAAACGCGCCGAACAAGACATTTATTCCCTACGGCAAACCTTTGGCAAAGGCAAAGCAATTTCAGCCGGAGTTCCCTGGTTTTCGACATTATTCGGTCGCGACTCTATCATCGCCGCCGCTCAAATCTTAATTCTCGATCCAACTTTAGCGCGAGAAACTCTGACAACTTTAGCTCACTATCAAGGCAAAACTAACGACGATTGGCGCGACGAAGAACCGGGGAAAATACTGCACGAAATTCGCATGGGAGAGATGGCCCGCTGTAACGAAATCCCCCATACTCCATATTACGGAACAGTCGATGCTACGCCTCTGTGGTTGATGCTTTACGCTGAATATTACGCCTGGACTTACGATAGCCAAACTTTAGATCGTTTGTGGCCGAATGCCTTAGCAGCGATGGAATGGATCGATCGCAAATGCGCCGAAACAGGCTACCTCAGCTATTACAAAAAATCCAAGCGCGGCTTAGCAAATCAAGGTTGGAAAGACTCGGGAGATTGCATCGTCAACCGCTCCGGCGTCATCGCAGAAGGAGCGATCGCCCTTTGCGAAGTCCAAGCCTACGTTTACGCGGCAAAAACCAGGCTAGCAGAGATTGCCCGCATCAAGAAACGCATCGATTTGTGCGATCGCTGGCTAGAAGAAGCAAGAGACCTAAAAACCCGATTCAACCGCGATTTTTGGATCGCAGATTTAGATTATTGCGCCCTAGCACTAGACGGTGAAGGCAAACCCGCAGACAGCATTTCATCCAATCCCGGACACTGTTTGCACCTCGGCATTTTGTCCCTAGAAAAAGCTCAAAGCGTAGCCGAAAGGTTGCAAGCCCCAGATATGTTTAGCGGTTGGGGAATTCGCACCCTGTCCTCAAAATCTCCCGCCTACAATCCCATCGGCTACCATACAGGCTCCGTCTGGCCGCACGACAACGCTTTCACAGCGATGGGATTGCGATCGCTCGGCCGCGTCGAACAAGCTCTAGAAGTAGCTCAAGGCTTATTTGACATGACATTGCTGCAACCCTACGAGCGTCCCCCCGAACTCTTTTGCGGCTACGAGCGCAACAGCGAGAGCGATCGCCCCGTCCAGTATCCTGTAGCTTGCTCGCCCCAAGCTTGGGCAACCGGCAGCATTTTTCAACTGTTGCAAATGATGTTAAATTTAGTTCCCGATGCCCCTAACAACCAACTGCGAATTATCGATCCGGCTCTACCAGAATCGATTAATAAACTGTCTCTAAACAACTTAAGAATCGGCTCAACTTTGCTCGATTTAGAATTTGAGCGCTCTGGTGCGTCCACCGCTTGTCGGGTGATGAAAAAGCGCGGTAATCTGCGAGTAATTATCGAAGCTTAAATGTCGCGAACCAAGGGAATTAGTAATTACCAATTCCCTTGGCTCGCGACACGGAACTCGCGGAGGCAGGGATAGCTTTTTCTCTTCCGACTTCATCGGACTTGTTCTTTCTGGCTGATTCTGGCTGATTCTAGCTGATTTTTCCTTCTTCCCTGTTTCTGCTTCCTTCTTTTTTCTTCCCTTGGGCAATGTGACCGGCTATATTGTATTTAGAAGTCGATTAATTTATTCGTTGGTGCGGTGAAGTTAAAGGGCCGTAGCTTTCGCTCGGCGAAAGCCATCGCGCCAGTAGCTTCTGAATCCTCAATAGTCCGCCGTCAACAGCAAAAAAGTGTGGAATTATGTCAAAAATTTTAGTAGTGGACGATGTTCCCAGCGAACTAGAAATCATCTGCCGCATTCTGCAAGATGCCGGAATGCAGGTGATCCGGGCTGGCGACGGCGAAGAAGCGATCGCCCTGATCCGAGAACTGCCGCCGGATCTCGTCGTTTTAGACGTAGTGATGCCGCGAATGAACGGATTTGAAGTGATCAGAGAATTGCGGGGCGATCGCGCCACTGCACACTTGCCAGTAGTATTTTGTACTCATAAAAACACCGATATCGATCAAGCTTGGGGAACCGATTTAGGTGCCGATGCTTACGTCAGCAAACCTTTTGAACCTCAGCAACTCGTCAACATCGTCCAGCGCCTACTTTCAGCGTAAACACAATATATGTCTTCTCATTTAGGTGAGATAATTCGTAATTGGTAATCCCTCGCATTTGACCGGATTCATACCAATTTTTCAAATTCATGCAACAGTAATCGAGCGGGTGTGGATACTGCGATAAATTCCCAACTTCCCGATCGACAATCTCATAGCGACGCACCTAAAAAATAGTTTGCTAAACAAACCTAACACTTTTATTATAGCAAAAATTTGTCAAAAAGTATCACTTGAGAAGCGCTATATCAACTGTTCATTAGCTTTTATAAAACATCATAGCGAGAAAGTCTATTTTTTAAAATTAACTTGGTTTATGAATCCCTTAAAAATTGTATCTATAATGATAGCAATCATTCCCGTTGCTCAACCCGCAATTTATTTAACCATTTGATCCTGCAAAACTGATGCTCAAAAACTTGCGGAGGCGATCGACTTTCCTGAGCGAGCCAAATCCTAATTTCTGAGCTACAGTGACGACTCCCGACGCTGATGCTACGCATACCACAAGGGCTTCTCAGCAACACCACCTATCGGTTCGGTTACTCGCTGAGCTTTAATCACTGTCCGCCCGACAGCAATGTTTTTGATATTGATTGCAGCATTCACATCCCTATCCAACTCTAGCCCGCAGACATGGCAACTATGCCACCTGTCAGCGATGGTTTTAGGGACGCGAGTACCGCAATTAGAGCAGTTTTGGGTAGTGCCGTTTGGGTTCACAGATATAGCTAATTTGCCAGCACTTTCAGCCTGGGAAACCAGAATATCTAGAAATTCACTCCAACCAGCATCTAGGATCGATTTTGCCATCCTAGTTCTAGCCAAACCTTTAACATTCAAATCCTCAAAGCCAATCACATCATATTTATCGATTAATTGCTTTGCAGACTTGTAATGAAAATCTTTGCGTTGCCTTGCTATCTTTTGGTGATGTTTAGCAAGGCGTTTAACTGCTTTACGTCTGCGATTACTACCTTTCTTTTTACGAGAGACCGACTTGTTTCGCAGTTTTTTATCAATCTCAGCCTTTCTTGCAAACTGAGGAATAGGTATAGTTTCAGCATCACTGGTAATCAAGAAATCCTTCAGTCCCATATCAATACCAACAGCACGATCGAGATTGAGATCGGGGATGATTGCGGGAACTCTGACATCTTGCAATGTCAGTACCACATACCAGCCGTCAGCGTTGTTGACGATCTGAGCAGTTTTGATTTTGAAACCATCTGGAATAGGACGATGCAAAATTATTTTCACATCACCAATCTTAGATAGAGTGATGCGATTACTTTTGATGCAGTCCTGTGGTACCTGAGTATAGGTAAAACTGTGATATCTGCCACGACCCTTAAATCTTGGCTTACCAGAACGCTTACCAGCCTTGTCAGCGCTGATGTATCGGTCAAAAGTTTTCTTGACTCTGGCAATGCAATCCTGTAATACCTGAGAATGAATCTCTTTGTACTCAGGAAATAGCTTTTTAGTATTGAGTAGATCTTTCTTTTGCCAGTAATAATCAGGCTGCTCAACTATGGGAGCGATGCTACATGATACCAGAGAGCATGAATTAATAGGGCAACGAGTAGCCTCATACCAGTTAAAACGCTCTGCAAGCCTATAGTTGTACTGCATGCGCAACAGATTTAGCCACTCATCAAAATGATGAGCTTGGGCTTTGTTGGGGCGTAATTTGTACTTGTAGGCTGTTATCATGCCATAATTATACCATATTTTAGCCGTAAGATGTTTTGAAAAAAATTACATTTCAACTTCCCGAAAAAGAGCTTGAATTGCTTGAAGCTTATTGTGCTTACACAGCCAGAGGCAAGACTGAGATATTGAGAGAATTAATACGCAGTTTAAAAATTGACTCTGAAAGCAAAGATTATTGTCCATCTACGGGGCATCGAACCCCAGAAGAGGATACGCTTACATCCCGTCCCTAAACGGAGTACCGTTAGAGCGCGGGGCTTTCGCTTATTAGCTAAAAACAAAAAATCAGCAATGAAAACAACTGCTACCCAAGCGCCAGGGACTCACACAAGTGGAACACAGCAATTTCTGCTTTTCGGTCAAGGAGGGAGTCTCTTTGGCGTAGACTTAGAAGCAGTGCGGGAAGTCCTCTCCCTCAAGGAACAACCGATTTCCCCGGTTCCCAACACCCTACCATTTTTGCTGGGATTAACCAACTTGCGGGGCGAAATCCTAGCAGCAGCAGACTTCGGACGGTTTGCAGGTATTGAGCCAGTTGACACCCACCACCCCAGCAGCCGCATCTTAGTGGTGGAATCGCCCGACCCGCGAGACGTGAGATTGTCTAAAATGCGGATGGGATTAGCTGTCTCCCGCGTCGAAGGAGTTTTGTCTCTAAATCCCGATCGCACTGTCTCGGCGGTAGATGTCAGTCCCGAGTTAGCTCCCTTTTTAAAAGGTTTGTACAATTCCGACGGACGTTTGCTCATGATAGTCGATGTCGAAGCCATCGCCCATTCCGAACGCTGGTAATTAAACAGTTGACAGTTGATAGTTGACAGTTGACAGTTGACAGTTGACAGTTGACAGTT
>NZ_JAUBOJ010000174.1:0-3565 GCF_036700185.1 Microcoleus sp. BM001215392
CCAACACCCGCGAACTGAGAAAGTGTCCGAAATTTCGGACACTTTCTCAGTTCGCGGGATTATTTTCGCTCTAGCCAAGTCGGAAATAATCTGAGCCTGTAACTACAGAACCCTTGCTGAACAAGGGTTTAATAAAAAAGTCCAATAAATTGGACTTTTTAGAAAGCTATTTTTCAGTGAGGTACGCCGCCAGCTCTGATATTTCACCGGCTCGCTGCCAGTCCGTTTCGCCGCGCCGCACCTTGGTTCGATCGGTGATTTTTTGAACTTCCAGCAACTGCATCCTGGTGTATGGCCCCTCGGCGCTGCCACTGCGGAATACGTACCACTCAGCAGCTTCAGGAGTTGACACCGCTGGTCTCACTGTTTTCATCCGACTCATCCCAGATTGAGCTTTGAGTTGATTGAGCTCTTGCTCAACTGGATCGGGGGCGGGTAGGTTTTTGGGCGATCGCCTTTTTGTCGGCTCCTGAGCTTTAGCTTTGGCTGCTGATTTTACTGTCCGCCGGTGCCGCGCCCACAAATCGTATTGGTAAAGATAAGCCGAAACAAAAAACATCCCGATCGAGATGATGTCGAGTCTTAACCGAAGTACATTTCGCCTCAGTACGTAAAAGCCGCGTGCGTAATCAGCATCGGCTCTACTGGGGACAGGTGTCAGGTAAGATACAACCAAAAACGAGACAATGAACGCCACAAAGCTGATAATAAAAGCGTTTAGCCCTTCTCTCCAGTGCGATCGCTCCGAGCCAGACCAGCGATCGGTGAGGTACTGACGAACCGGAGCAAGCTTAGGATGTGCTGGCAGATGTTTCAATAAAAACTTTGCGACAGATGCGATCGCCCAATGAAAGAAGGTGAACAAAAACGGCACGGTAGTCCAGGCTCCAATCAAGACAGCAGCAACGCCGTCGCTATGCTGGAGAGGAAACTGCGACTTAACTAGAGCAGTAAGAGCGTAGCAAAGTCCGAAGGCTCGTATCCATGAGATAGGATAAGGGAGCCACTTTGGCCAGGTATTCATGGATGGAACAATTTGACGGGATATCAATATTGTCCCATCGGGCTGATGGTTTAGATATCAGCCTCTCCGGGTTAATAGCCGGGGAGGCTGAACTATTTAGTTTTCAAGGTTCGGTGCAACCAGTACCTTTTCTCTGTCACGAGATGCACGCAATGCTACAAACGCCTGGATCACTTCATCGGCGGTGCAGTTATAAGCCTGCATAATTCTTGGAACCAACAACAAGTTCGGAGAAGAAATTCCTCTCTCCCACTCGCTAATCGTGGATTCCCTCACCCCAAGAAGGTCAGATGCTTGTCTTTGCGTTAGTTTTACTCGCCTTCGTAAAAACACAGGAGTCAACGGTTGTTTTCTTTCTTGTGTCATAGTATAGTAAATCTAACGGAGAAACGCAAGTGTTCCCCCGTTAGTCCCGAAAAACAACAAAATAAGCAGACCGGGGATTGGCGTCTACGGTCTGCCTACAACTCAAATATATAAAGGTTTTAGCCGCATGACCGATCGACTGTGTAAGCCCCGAGGGCATCAGTCTCGTCAAACGACTGCATCCTTTATATCCCCGGTTCAGAATTCCGAGTCAAAGTTTCGCACCCTCCCCCTTTAAAAGGGGAATAGCCATCGGATATGCACAACAAGTTTTCGACCCTTTTGCCCCTGTTAGGGCTGGTTTTACTGTGGGCGTACCAGATTCCAGATGCAGCGCCCGATCGTGGGGGCGATCGTAGAGATTTCAATCCTATTGAGGTGATGCCTATGCAGCAGTAGTTCAAGTCAATTTCAAGTCTGATGTCTTTCTCTGACGCGATCGCTCGGTAAGTGCGATCGCTTTCCTGAACCACATACCAATTACCGGCAGGTCAGCGACGAGTTCATTTCAAACATTGATAGCTCATGAGTATTAATTTGAATCAAATCTCACACGAACACCGCGAGCAGGTCGATCGGTTCCTGACCTACTACCCTCGCACCGGCCAACAACTAGCTGAAAACTATTTGGCGCTTGTTACCAGCCCTGGATACCGAACCAATTCTGCTGGGTACCAAAGGCAAAAAACAGAAGTGCGACCCGCAACAGTAAATCGAGTGCCTAAAGCGGAAGCGCCAGCCAGCAGAAAGAGATCGATCATCTTAGGAGAAATCACATCAAATCCAGGGCAAAGCGGAAAACAAATCGCCAAGAAAACTGGCTTATCTTTGCATTCTATTCGGCAAATTCTACTTCAGTTAACAAAAGAAGAATTGATCGAAGGATTTACCAAAGGAAGAGAAGGTTATTACCTATCAGGAGAGACATTATGACACTAGCAACCGCCGAGCCTCCCCGTTCGACAAAACAACAAATGACAGCCGATGAAGCGAAAGAAATTACGGAAGCTATTCGAGGTAATTTCGATAGCTTGGGAAAAATGTTAGTGGAAGTACGCGAGCGCAAAGGATACTCAGCACTTGGTTACAAATCTCTAGAAAGTTATTGCCTTACAGAATTTGGCAAAGGCAAATCAAGAGTCTACCAACTCATCGAAGAATTCAAAATAGAAGAGCAAATCATAGAGGAACTGGCGGCATCAGACTCTCCAATCACATCCCTAAAAATGCCTGGGACTTTATTGAGAGAATTGAGGGATCTGAAATCGCCACGGCAAAAGATTGAAGCAATAGCTTATGCGAACCAACTAGCTGAGAACGACGGCAGTCGCAGAGCCACGAAAACACATTTGCAAGTAGCTGTCCACAAAATCAGTGGCGGTAAAAGCGAACAGACACGACAAATCATCGCTAAAGATATGGGCTTTGATAAGGGAGTCGAGGTCGAGGTGGTGGAAGGCTACAACAAATGTAAGCGGGGTGTTATTAGGAAAATTGACACAAAAGGACAGGTACACGTAGAACTTTACAGCGGAAATTCAATGCCTATTGCCTGGGATGTTAGCAATCTCAGGATAGTGACACAAGCGGAAAAACCTGAAATATCGGCGACAATGGACACCATTAAAATTGGTGACACGGTTCGCATATTTTCCAGCAACAGTAACAAGCTAAAAATCGGAACAGTAGTAGCAAGAACTAACAACAAACAAGCATCAGTCCAAATCAAACAAGGACATACAATCGAAATTCCCTACGCCGAATTGGAAAAAGTCACCGAGGATAAAGTCGAGCAGGAGGTGAAAAACTGGGAAGACGATTTGATTTGGAGTGGAAGTTGGAACGAATTATCGAGCTGGTATTACAACGCAGAACGGAAGGAGATAAAATCATTTCCATGTCCTGGTATGACCTTTCAGATTGAGGAAAATACCAAATTTTCAAGCCCCTCAGAGTGGCTTGAAAAATGGAAAAATAAATATGGAAATTCTCTTGTAGAGGCGTTTATAACACCTGATGATATTACCACCTTAGTAATAGCAAAGGCTATCAGGATGAGCGACACCGAGAAACAAGGGTTTCTAGCAAGGATCAATGTTCTCATCACAAGTCCCGCGATTTTATCTCCAGCCCTGGAGCCTGAACAAACAGCCGAAGCCGAATTCCTAGTGGAAG
>NZ_JAUBOJ010000174.1:3665-14167 GCF_036700185.1 Microcoleus sp. BM001215392
ATGTAACTTCCACAGCTTCAGCCCTGGAGCCTGAACAAACTGCCGAATTCCTAGTGGAAGATGTAACTTCCACAGCTTCAGCCCTGGAGCCTGAACAAACTGCCGAATTCCTAGTAGAAGATGCAGCTTCCACAGCTTCAGCCCTGGAGCCTGAACAAACCGCCGAATTCCTAGTAGAAGACAAACCAAATCAAAACTGGCAAAAAGACTGGCTTGACAGTCATTTTGCCATACGCCCAGAAATCGGGCACAGCGTAACACAGGGTTTTCTTGGTGAAAAAATCGCGGAAAAATTGGATAGTTTACTAGACAAAGCAGACACACTCGTTGGCAGACTCAACTCTAAGAAAATCAAAAGAGCTGAGCTAATAAAAATAGAAAAAGACATTAAAGAAACCAGGCAATCAATAAAAGATTTGGAATTTTTTAGCAACTTTCGGATCGGAATGATAGTCAGCCATCAGCGCAAAGCCAATCAAATTGGCATCATTACAAACCTTACACTGTCAACGGGTGGAATGCCAGAAGCCTGGGTGAAATGGGAAGAGCTATCAATTGAAATCCCAGAAAAACTCTCTCTCATCAATATCCAAGATGAGAAGGAGGAACAATCATGAAAAAAGTAGGCAGACCCTTATCGCAAGATTGGATCTCAACCTCTGACGCCGCCAGTGAACTAGGTATCAGTCGCGGTCATTTGTTGAATTTAAAAGCTGATGGAACATTTAAATGTGGCAAGCATTTTAGAGATATTCGCCGAACAAATGCCATGCGAGCAACTTACAAGTGGAATCTTCCAGCGCTCCAGAAAATCTTAGATATGGGGCCGGAAGTTCGCTAGCTATGCAAACTTTAACCGCCAGCGAATCACTCCTCACACTCCCCGCCGACTGGATTTTAGAGCCAGTTATTGGTAAGCGTCCTTACAGAAAAAGTTGGACAAAATCTAATGTTGATTGTCTTTTCTGCCTCGCAGAATTAGAGGGCGGCAAGGCAACCGGTATAGGGTTAAAGCTGGGAAATGGGCTGCTGGCAGTTGATATTGACGGCGACTCGGCCGCCAAATTGCTAGCCAAGCTTGCCGGAGAGAATAGCCTGGCAGATTTCTCGGCAACAACCGCATGGACAAGCGGCCGCCCTGGCAGGAAGCAGTGCCTATTTTTAGTACCAGAGAAAGACTGGTGCCACTTGCGAAATTTACGAATCGGCACTGGAATCACAAGCGATGACGGCAAGGAAGAATGCTTAGAATTTCGCTGGCTGGGCACTCAAAGTGTGCTGCCACCAAGCACTCACCCCAGCACAGAAAAACCTTACGTCTGGATAAATCACCCGTTGCAAAATCCGCCCGTCCAGGCACCAGAATGGCTACTCGATCTCTGTGAAAATTGGCATAGCGAGTATGTCGGCGTTGAAGAGCTAGATTTGGTGAGATTCCCGGTACGATTATTCCTACATTTTGGTCGCCAAATGAGCGTCTGGCTGCTCGCGCGTCGCTTCGATATTTCGCGCTGGAGTCACGGGGGCCAGTCGAAAGGATCGGGAATTGGAAAATTTACGCTGGCAGCGGCAAGCAAAATATTGAGCCGCAGCAAAGGTCACATCAGAAAGTTATTGGGTCTCGCCAAAAAGTCAGGATTGATTCGCGACTACGCACAATCGAAAAATTGGATTACAGTTTTTTACACGAGCCTCGAAAAAGCGATCGCTCTCACCGGGATAGAGAAACTCGGCCCGATCGCCGCCATAAATATTGATGATTTGGCTAACATCCACATACTCGCTACAGAAGTGGAAGCCCAGTATTTGCAACGAGCATCTCTCCACCGTCAGCGGCAGGAAGAGATCGAGCAAATAAAAGCTCAGGGTTTAGATCCTGGGCAAACTCCGAGTCAAATACTAAAACCGATCGACCTGCACACCTGCGACTATCCGGCGCGGGTACTGGGAAAGGGCGATCGGTTTATCTATTGCGATTCGGATTTTCGATTCTATGGTGGGAGTCAGGAGGCGATCGCTAACAGTCGCGGGGTGTCCGCTTCAACTGTTAGCCGCCACCTATCAAATGGATATCGATTAGTAGCAGCTCCCGTGCGAGGATATCGCGGGGAACTGCCGCCGATCGTGAAAAAGCAGCTTGTGGAAAAGTTGCCACAACTTCAAAAATTCTTACCAAAATTGTGCACAGAGGACGGCTTGTTTTCTATGCACGGTGACTGGTGGAAACCACATTGCAATATTTATCTATTGGATCATCGCCTGGTATCGGCTAGGCGGCGGCGGGTTCAAATTCAGACCAAAATAGATAAGGTTCCTTTATAGGTTGAAAATTTTTTGCGGGGAGTTTTAGAGGATAACTTTTACTTATGAAAGTCTTGATTTAAGAGTTAGAACAGTTAACCCCTAATCCCCAGAATAACTTCAAACAACCGGAACAAGGAATAGCAAAAATGATCACAGTCTAAAACTGTCCGAATTTTCGGACAGTTAGTTCTACTTCAACAAATCAAATTCGAGAGTATGAAAAAAACATTAACTAGCCAAGAAAAATTTAGAATAGCGGTAGAAAAAATTGTTTCCAAAGAACACACCGAAACCATTGGGAAAGCTCAATTAACTAAGATAGTTAAACAGTGGGAGAAAGAAGAGCCTTCCAACACCATCAAAAAGACAATTGAACAAGTTTTGCTGACAGTCAACTTACCGAAAGAATCTAATTGGGTTCAGCAAAGATACACTTATGTGGCGGGATATTTTTGGCTAGAAAACTCTAGTCACAAGTATGGGGATACAGTGCTTGGATGGCACGACGACCCCCTACAAATTCAAGCGGAAGCCTTACCGCTAAAACTTCACTTCCAACGCTTTGACGATGATCGGTATCTTGAAGTCCTCGACTGGGGATGGGACGAAAAAGGATTTATGGCTGCGGAAGATGTACCTCTTTGCTGGCACAGTTGCCACGTTGAAATCCCTATAGAAAAGACATGGTTTTTCTGTAAATATAAATATGCGGCACCATGCCAATTACAGTGGCAAAGAAAGTACGATCACATCCCAGAAGAAAGAGGACTTTATGTATTGCGCTCTATCATTCCTCACGGATTTTGGCAGGCGTGGAAATGGTGGCCGGAAGCGAGGGAGTGGTATTACGAACACAGACCAGAGCTTTTTGAAGAAGAAGAAATTTGGGGCAAAAAACCGACTTGGAATGAACCTCCAAATAGTTACTCCGCTGTTTTAAGTCCCAATAATAGCAACTCATTAAAAAACCAGATATTTCACATTGAGGAGTAATTAAGAGTATCAAGGTTTTTCGCCATGCAGCAGCAACAAGCGATCGTAAGCTCGCTGCTGTTCGCGCTCGTTCAGAGCCAGATGATAAGTCTGCGTGTGAGTCGCGAGGCTATGCCCCATCTGCTTAGCGGCCAGCGTTGCATCTAGTCCAAAACTCATCGCCCGAATTGCCCAAGCGTGCCGCAAATCATAAGCGCAAAAATTGGCGGGCGATCGCGAAAAGAATTTGCAAACGCGATCGCCAAAATCAGCATGGCACCTACCAGTAACAGGAGGACGTTTAACATTTACCAAGTCCCATCGCTCGGCCCACTCCAGTCGCAGCGGCCAGCACTGCCGGTATCCGGTTTTCCCTTCGAGGACTTGGATGATCGGAAACTTACTCACATCAAGAAAAAATGCCTCGTGGTCACGCAAGCCGTAAGCGGCGAGCACGCCAAAAACCCACTGCCACTGAGGATTCTCGATTTGGGCAAAGCAATCTGCTATCTCTTCATCTGTGGGCAAATTTCGGGGCTGTACTTTTGTCGGCGAGTAGTTCCCCTTCAGATCGGCAACATCAATCTCAATCCCCGCAAATGTGGCCAACTGGCGAAAAGCCAGACAGAACCGGCGACGCTGGCGGGTATTTGGTTTCGTTTTGCCGATCGCACTTAGCAACAATTCCGAGGTTATGGGCTCGCCGGCCGGGAGAGTTCCAAAGGGCCGCTGATAATCAGTCTTCCAAGTCGTACCACAAACCGCTGATCGTTTCGCCTGCTCAAATTTCCCTACCCAATCGGCGATCGTCTCTGACGGCCGTGGGGGATTGCCACCATACAATCCCCAATCAAACTCCTTAGCATCTCGCAAGTAACTTACCCTGCGCGCTTCTTTCTCGGCCAAAGATACTCCGACAGTGTTGGCGTGGATACCCAAAGCGATCTGTTGCTGACATGATGACAATTTAGCAGAGCCTGGGCGCGGGGGGAGCACTGCCTGGAGATAAAGGCGATCGCCTCTCTGTAAAATAGCCACGCCAGCCTTGCTCGCCTTCAGTCGGCCGTTAGCTTGATTTAGCCTCGCATTTTGCATTGCATTAAACTTGCATTACTTTTCGTAGTCAATTATGTACGACTGTATGCGATTTACAATCTGTCACAACCGTAGATTCTTTGCAATACAAGCGATTAAGGCTTCTTTAATTATGACAAAATTAAGGCGGCACCCAGATTTGAACTGGGGGTGGAGGTTTTGCAGACCTCTGCCTTACCACTTGGCTATGCCGCCGTTACGTCTGAAATTTGACGTTTTCCTATATTACACCAAATCTCGATTATTTCAACATATTTGTCAAAAATTTTGCTCGCAGTTTTTTCCCCGCACTGCCAAAACCCTAATCCGATCGTATTCTAGAACTACATCGATCGCCAGCAACACCAGCCATGACACCAGTTTCTCCCCTCCGAGTCGCCCAAATCACTGACACTCACTTGTTTGCAGAGCTCGATCGACAATGGAAAGGGATCTCGACAACCCGCACCCTGCAAACAGTTCTCGATCGCCTGCAACAGATACAGCCGCCGCCAGACTTACTGTTGCTCACAGGCGACTTATCCCAAGACGAAACACCCGAATCTTACCAGCGCCTCGTCTCCCTCATCGCCCCCCTGGGAATTCCCGCCTACTGGATACCGGGAAACCATGACAACATCCCAGTCATGGCGGAAATCTTAAATCAGCCGCCACTTTCCCCAGAAAAATCGTGGATGCTGGGAAACTGGCAGTTTCTGCTGCTTTCGAGTGTGGAAGCCGGATGCGACGGCGGGCGGCTTTCCCCAGACAGCTTGCAGTGGCTGGACGCTCAATTGCAGCAAACGGGCGATCGAGCTGTTATGATTGCTTTGCACCACCATCCGCTGGCGATCGACTGTGAAATCATGGACAGCATGATGCTGCACAATGCCGATGAATTTTTTGCAATTGTCGATCGATACCCTCAAATCAAAATAGTCCTTTGCGGTCACATTCACCAAGAATTCCAGCAACAGCGGGGATCGATTTCTTACTTGGGGACGCCGAGTACCTGCATCCAACTTTTACCGAAAAGCCATCCGATTGTCCTTGACGACATCCCGCCCGGATTTAGATTGCTGGAATTGGCGATCGATGGTACTTGGGAAACTAAGATTGAGCGAGTAGCCACAGAACCTGCAACAGCTTGATAATTTATGGTCAAGAGGTGCTTGGTAGTTGTGCGATCGACAAATCCAAGAATCCTCTACCAGGTTCGATCGTTCGGACTTCAGTCCGCATCAAAAATCAGGTTCGATCGTTCGGACTTCAGTCCGCATCAAATTCATTCCTAGTGAGGAATTCAGTCCGCATCAAATTCATTCCTAGTGAGGACTTCAGCCCGCAGCAAAAATCAGAGAACTCAAGTCCGAACGAGCCAACCAATTTGATTGTGTTGCTTCAAACGCAAACAGCAAACAACAATATTAAGCAAGTTTCTGAACCCAAATTTACAAATCATAGAACATATTTTTTACTGAATCACATATGTTAAAATACTATTATCAAAAATACACTAAATTGTCAATCTATCAACAGATAGATATCTTTATCAAGGTCAACATTTTATGATAAGTATTGACTATAAATTGCAGACATATTTAGAGCGCATCGACAACGAACAAAAATATATCTGACAACATTACCAAACAGGAGAAACTCAATATGTCTCAAGTCAATGGCGTCATGATGCAGTATTTCCACTGGTACAACCCAGCAGATGGGAGCCTGTGGAATCAGCTAGCAGAATCTGCAAAAGATTTAGCAAAAATAGGCGTGACATCCCTGTGGTTGCCGCCCGCCTATAAAGGAACCGGCGGCGGGATGGATGTAGGTTACGGTGTTTACGACATATTCGACTTAGGTGAATTCGACCAAAAAGGATCGGTACGCACCAAATACGGCACAAAAGATGAATATTTGCGCGCGATCAAAGCTGCACATGATGCAGGAATCATGATTTATGCCGATGTTGTCTTCAACCACAAATTAGGTGCAGATGCAGAAGAAGAAGCCGAAGCCACACCCTTCAATCCCGACAACCGCAATGACACCGTAGGCGAATATCAAAAAATCAAAGCTTGGACGCATTTTACTTTCCCAGGCCGCGACAAAAAATATTCCAGCATGGAGTGGCATTGGTGGCATTTCGACGCCATTGATTACAACGCTTACAACACTGAAACCAATGCCATTTACCTGCTAAAAGGTAAAGAATTCGATCGCGGAGTAGACTTAGAAAAAGGCAATTTTGACTACCTCATGGGTTGCGACTTAGATATGGACAACCCAGAAGTCACCGGAGAATTAAAATACTGGGGTGAGTGGTATGTCGATACCACAAACGTTGACGGCTTTCGCTTCGATGCCGTCAAACACGTAGCAGCAGAATTTTTCCAAGAATGGTTAGAACACGTCCGCAACTATGCGAAACGCGACCTATTTGCAGTCGGCGAATATTGGTCTTACGAAGTGGAAGCTTTGCACTACTTCATCCAAGCAACGGATGGTAAAGTATCGTTATTTGACGCGCCACTCCACTACAACTTCCACGCTGCTAGCAAGGCCGGCAACAGCTACGACTTGCGCACAATTTTTGATAACACCCTGGTTCAACAGCAACCAACCCTCGCCGTTACCTTGGTTGACAACCACGATTCGCAGCCTTTGCAATCTCTAGAATCAGTTGTCGAAGCTTGGTTTAAACCCCTAGCTTACGCTTTAATCCTGTTGCGCAGCGAAGGATATCCGTGCATTTTTTACCCAGATTATTACGGCGCAAACTATAAGGATACAGCAAATGATGGCAACGAATACGAGATTTGGTTAGAGAAACATCAATGGATTCTCGATAAATTATTGTTCGCGCGCCAAACTTATTCCTACGGGAATCAGTACGATTACTTCGACCACGCGAACACGATTGGCTGGACGCGACTCGGAGATGAAGAACATCCGGGCGGTATGGCTGTGGTACTCAGCAATGGAGGAGATGGCACTAAGTTTATGGAAGTCGGACATCCGAATCGAACTTATATTGACATCACCGAACACATCAAAGAGCCGATCGCAACTAATGACGATGGTTGGGGTGATTTTAGGTGCAACGCCGGTTCAGTTTCTGTTTGGGTGCCTCAGTCCTAAGCATGACCTAAATCTTGACTGAATCCTCTGTCTGAAGTAGGGTGCGCGCTGCGCACCTTACGGCTAAAATCGTCCTATCCAACCATTTTTTACTTGGCTATTTCTTATTTTTACTGATTAAAGCCTGTTCGATCGTTCGGACTTCAGTCCTCTCTCTCTAATCTTACTTTTAGGCGATCGCACCCCAAAATTATTTAAATAAAAAATTATGAAACTTGCAGAAAAAGTTGCCGTGATTACGGGCGGCGGGTCAGGAATTGGACGTGCAGCAGCAATCTTAATGGCCCAGGAAGGCGCAAAAGTTGCGATTATCGATCGCGTTTTAGAAACAGCACAAGAAACCGTCCGCGAGTTGGTCAATCAAGGAGGTTGCGGGCTGGCGATTGCCGCAGATGTGGCGGATTATGAGCATATGCAACAGGCATTTGAAACAATTTCTGACAAATATCAAAAAATTGATATTGTGTTCGCCAATGCGGGGATTAACGGTATCTGGTCGCCGATAGAAGAGATAGAACCGGATGAATGGGATCGGACAATTAACATCAACCTCACAGGAACTTTTTTGACGGTTAAGTATGCTGTTCCTTATCTCAAAAAACAAGGAGGTTCCATCGTCATTACATCATCGATTAATGGCACCAGAAGCTTCAGGAAAGTTGGCGCTACAGCTTACGCTTGTAGCAAAGCGGCCCAAGTAGCTTTTGCAAAAATGCTGGCGCTAGAACTTGCTCCCAGCCACATCAGAGTCAATGCAATCTGTCCGGGCGGCGTACTGACTGCGATCGATCAAAGTACCGTTAAGCGCCATCTCGATCGCATTCCTGTGCCGCCAGATTGTATTAAAGATGTGATTCCGTTGACTGATAATACCGCAGGTTCCAGCGAAGAAATCGCTCAATTAGTGTTATTTCTGGTATCGGATGCCTCCAGCTTTATCACAGGTACTGAAGTCTGGATTGATGGCGGCGGTTCTTTGATTTGAAATCGATTTAATCGACCAAAATACTGTTCGATAAAAAATCCTATAAAAGGATCGAGCGTGAGGACTAAAGTCCGCTGATTTGGATGCGGACTCGCATTCCTCACGCTCGATCCTTGGGACAATTCATATTTGATAAATATTTCTAACTCTCCATTGTTTGACAGCAGTTTGCAATCTCTGCGGCAGCCAGTTATCGTATTGAGGATAAACAGGCAAACGCTGCACGAGTTGCCATCCGGCTGCTGCTAAAATTTCTGTTAAGGTTTGGTGTTGCAAATGAGGATAATCGGGATTCACTTCATCCAGCGGCCCAATTCCACCTAAATCTCTCGCACCTGCTTCTAAACAAGCTAGCAATAAGTCGGGCTGTGCAACTAAATTCGGCGGAATTTGTAGCCTGATTTCGGATGGTAAAATGCTGCGGGCGATCGCAATTACTTGTGGCATTTTTGTAGTATCAAAAACTTCGCCGTCCCAACTTTGCTTGTTTCCCGGACTGTGAGGCTGCAAAATAACTTCTTGAATGTGATTGTAGCGCGAATGAATCCGGGCGATCGCCTCCAGAGTCTCAATCCAATCCGCCTCAGTTTCCCCAATTCCCAGCAGCAAACCAGTTGTAAACGGAATCTGCAATTCCCCAGCCCATTGTAACTGTTTGAGCCGCAGCGCCGGCACTTTACTCGGTGCGTGTCTGTGAACCGTTTGTAACAAATCGGGAGAAAGTTGTTCTACCATCAGTCCCATCGAGACATTCACCTGTTTTAACTGTGCCATCTCCTCAAAGCTGAGCGGCCCCACATTAGTATGCGGCAAAAATCCGAGACTCAGTGCCAGTTCGCACAAATTATAAATCCGCTGAAACCAGGCTTTGCGCCGTTGACTCTGGGGATGTACCTCGCCACTGAGGATCAGAATTTCAATTACACCTTGAGGAAGCAGCAATTTGAGCTGTGTTTCGGCTTCTGCGAGTGTCAGCCAAGGACTTTGCAGCGGTTCGGCCCGAAAATTGCAATAGGTGCAGCGATTGTAACACTCGTAGGTGGGAACCAGGGTATAAGCAGGGCTGTAGGTAACGGTGCGGGACATTGGTTGGGACTTTTATCGATCGAACTTGGGCAACAATATATATGTATCTGTTAATGCGAATTTTTTGGCTGGCGATCGCAACCCTTCATCTATCTTAACACTGGCGCCAGTCCCTAATCTGGTTGCGCAGCTCAATTATGAACATTATTTTGTTCTTGGGATCGTCCGCAAATTCCGCTATCAGTTTTGAAAGTACCATACAGCAAGCTTTACAAGCTTTTATCAGGTATGCTTATGACACTCATCACAAAAACTGTGCTTAAAAGGCCTTTACAAACTGAAATAAAAGCTTTATGTTTATTTACATGGCGGAACACAAAGCCGTCACGAACATTGACAACCAAATAAAGCAATCATAAACACATGACAGCCACCTTACAGCAGCGCGAAAGTGCTAATATCTGGTCGCAGTTTTGCAACTGGGTCACTTCGACCGACAACCGCCTCTATGTAGGTTGGTTCGGCGTCTTGATGATTCCTACCTTGCTCACTGCCACAATCTGTTACGTCATCGCCTTCATCGCTGCTCCTCCTGTGGACATCGACGGCATCCGCGAACCAGTTGCTGGTTCCTTGATGTTCGGCAACAACATCATCACTGGTGCAGTTGTTCCTTCATCGAACGCAATTGGCTTGCACTTCTACCCAATCTGGGAAGCTGCTTCCTTGGATGAGTGGTTGTACAACGGCGGCCCTTACCAATTGGTAATTTTTCACTTCCTGATCGGCATTTTCTGCTACATGGGTCGTGAATGGGAACTGTCCTACCGCTTAGGTATGCGTCCTTGGATCTGCGTAGCATACTCTGCACCAGTTGCAGCAGCCACCGCAGTATTCTTGATCTACCCTATAGGTCAAGGTTCATTCTCCGACGGTATGCCTTTGGGTATCTCCGGCACATTCAACTTCATGATCGTGTTCCAAGCCGAGCACAACA
>NZ_JAUBOJ010000175.1:0-14031 GCF_036700185.1 Microcoleus sp. BM001215392
CACCAAGGTGTGCGGGTTAATTCCATCTTTTGTTTATCCACCTAATATCATTCCTGTCATCTGGTTTCTTGGTTATTTTCCAATCAAGACTGCATTCACCATCTGGATTATCCTGCATCTTATCGCCACAGGTTTTGTTTTATGGGGAGCGAATATCCTGTTGGAGTCGCAGTCACCAGCTTTGAAAACTATTTGCAGTATATCAATTGTATTGCTCTACGGTTTCATCTTCGACCTGCAAGTTGGCAATGTAGCTAGTTTTATTGCCGTGATGCTATTGTGGATGTTTATTTTTGCTCATAAAAATCAGGATATACCTGCGGGGATTTTATTGGGAACTGCCCTGTTTAAACCAACCTTAGTTATATTGTTTATTCCTTATTTTTTAATCAAAAGACGGTTTAAGCTAGTTTTTATATCGATAGTCACGGTAATTTCTCTGGCATTTATCGGTCTAGCTGTAACAGGCAATTCCTTAACAGGATTTGTACAAGATGCAACTCGCGGTTTTCCACTGTGGTTAAACGATCCATCAAATAATGCTTATATTTCGATGAGTCGCATCGATTTAAGGGTTTTGGGGCCGAGATTTTTCGCGCACAGTCCGTTAGTTGCTAATCTATTTTCTGACTTGCTTGTTCTGGTGTTAGTGGGTTTAGTGAGTGGGTATTTTTACCAAGAACAATCTCGCACTGATTGGTCAAAAAATATTTACTTATCTGAAATGGTGCTAATTCCCTGTTTGAGTATTGCGATTAACTATTCACAGCCCACCAGTTCGGTGATGTTAGGGCCTGCGGTGGTTTTTTTGCTGAATGATTTGTGTTTTCAGATTAAACATTGCGCTTTTTCTCGGCAAAGAATGTCTGTTTGGTTATTGGGAGTTGGCTGTCTTTTGGTGCAAACGGCAGTGATTCATGCTGGGCTGTTGGTGTTTTTAGGAAAGCGGTGGAACTGGAAAGTGGGAGAATTGCCTTATTTGTTGAAAGTAACTGTTTTTTCACTGCCTAGTTATGCGGTTTTAGGGATTACTTTAAGTATTTTGGTTTTAGCAATGACATCTGTTGGTCAAAAACAGGTTGCTGAATTTGATCCATAGATGGCCAGATAGGCGGGTAGTTGAGGGCAAAGTTAGGGCTTAATCGTGTTTGGATTCATTGAACTTTCCTTCTTTCTGCGCTCTTTCGAGCCATTCCTTCACCAAAAGTAGTGCCATTTGGGAAATCGAAGTCCTAGGGAATAAGCCATTCAGCCATAGAAAAAGTGTCCGGACTATTGACTTTTAAGAGTTTGGTAATTGTTTAATCACGTCTAGTATTTCTTGAAGCGTAAAGTAAATGTAGTAAAAAACTGGCTTTCCATTTATGTCTATAGTGCCATATCGACGATGTGGGCGATCGTCAACATTTTTATATGCTATTTTAGGTTCAAAGCCATCATAAAATTGGCTAAGATAACCTAACTTAATAGGAGCGCATTTTTCATCAAAAGTGATACCCCATTTTATTTTTGCTTCTAACTTTCCATCAGGCTTTCGCTCCAAATCGTAGAAGAGATTTTCATAAAAATAGCTCATATCAATTTTTTCAAAGTCCAATTCTGTGATAAGTAGTGGAGAAGCTAGTGGTTTCACATCCTGAGCTGTCAATAATTTTATTTCATCAAAAAATCTATCTGCTTCCCCAGTTATGTAATCTTCAGCAGCTTTTTTTTGTGCTTCATTTTTAAAGGAAATTAGAGGAACATAACTGCTTTGGAAAAGTAGAGTTTCAGGGCAAATTCCTATAATATTTATTTTCTGATTCATAAGTTTTCCAGGTATAGCTTTTGGATAATAAAGAAGTTAGCCTTAAATATTGTGATTCCTCCTTTAATATCTAGGTTTTGTTCAGTTTCTCCCAAAGGATCAAGCTCAGGTTCTGCTGCGTAATACCAAGGAATAAAAAATATACTTTCTGCAACAGTATGGGTTTGCTGGAGAGCAAATTCATAAGTAAGCTGCTTGATGATATCATTCTTGTATTTATTTGCCGATTTTGGTGAAGATGAGGGATTTATATAAAAGTCAAGAGGTACATCTTTATAATCTAATATTTTTAGCTCAAATCCATTTTTTGTTTCTATTTTAAGAACTAAGTCAGGACGGGGAAACCGGCGCATTGCCCTACTTCTATCTCGGTTTTCCAATTTATTATACCTTGGGTTTGAGTAGACCAGCGTTCCCGGTTGAGTATCAAGCTCAATACAAAGTAGTTCATTCCATCCGAAGTTACCGGGATTTTTAGGATATGGAATATTCGATATTGTCCTATAAATCCATTTATTACTGTACCCATTGTTTCCATGATGGGCTAGGTAGTTGCCAACCCGTTTCGGTTCTTCACCTTGCCTTTTAGATTCGGAATTTGGAGGATTTTTCAAAGGTATATCGGTATCTGCATAGCAAATTTTATCTGGGTATTCTTTGAAGAAATAGGTGTTGCACATATCCTCCCAAACCAGAGAAAACCCTTTTATTCCCCAGTAGTCACCATCATTCTGATCGGGATTTATTTCACCGTATAGAAATGTTTCAATAGCTTCATAAAGTCCCCAATAGTCAGCGTCTTTATAATAAGTATTTTTGTCTATGTTATCCAGCCCTTCTTTAAGAATGCTGATAGTCTCATCAAAAGTGTCTTTGTCAAAAATTGACTGGTTGCTGGTCAAGTAGCCGTCTTGGAAGCGTTGAGCAAGGAAGCGAATATCTTGACTGTGTGCTTGAATATTATCCGGCACATCGCCATCCAACTGCTGTACAATCTCATCCAGTATATAACAATACAGGTTCACGATATCAGTGCTTTCATAGCGCACCGTCGGACGTGGTAAATCCATCGCATCGAGGTAAATTACATCGTTATCGAGGTAGATAGCGCGATCTAAGTATTTGTAAATTTGAGAATAATCAATATCTTCACTGCGTCGGGCTTTCTTTTGGATTGAGTTGATAGCAAGGTCATCGTAGGCTTCCAGTACCCGCTCGATCATTTTAATCTTGCTATAGAGTACACAAACTTCCCCATCTTCCGTTTGCATACTGATTCCGCCACCAGAAAGGGTGGTCTGATCTTGGTCTTGCTGGAAGTCGGATCTGTTAAGGTTGAATCGGTTTGTGCCTGTATTGTCTCTCTCAAACTTGCGGAAAGTGCGATACATCTTGAAAAATAAATCCCGCACCTCGTTAAAGTTACCATCTGGAAAATTATCAAAGCCATTTGGCAGACAAAACTCATAACCATCTTCTAAAGCAGATTTACGGATTCCAACAAAAAAGTCATTGGAATTTTTGATTAACTTAAAGCTTGAAAAATCAAACATGGAGTGTCAAAAAAGAGAAGCTATTATTTTTTTAAGTAGAGACTTAAGACGAATTCAAACATTGAAATTCATTATGTTTCTAATGAACTCATTATGCAATTTAGTGAAATCACCGAAAGTGACGAGTTCATCTCTTGTTACCTTCAAAAGATCCACAAGGGGTTTTTTGTCACGGTTGAAAACGCTATCCCATAGGAAGAACATGAGTTTATTTTGTATCTGTTCAGCCGTTACAGGCTGTTTTATAAAGTAATAGCCAATTTGCTTGTCCTCAATTCCCCGAATGGAAGTGTGATGACTTTTGATAAAGCTGTTAAGGTTTTTGATTAGCTTTTTCCACTCATCCTCATCCAAAGTTTCTCCTGTACCGTATGTTGCAACAGGAGGTTTAGTGTCATCCCAGTTGACAAATTCCCAATCCCAACGGCGCTTGAAGGCACTATCCATAAAGTAAATGGAATTGTCAGAGGTGTTCATCGTGGCTAGGATGGAGAGATTAGGAGGAATCCGAATAATTTTATTAACTACATCAAGCTTTAAAAAGCTAATTTTTTCCTGAAATGTTTTAATTTGAACAGCACCAAATGGGTGCAACTCATACTTGTCTAGCTTTCCTTCTTTTTCATAAAATTGAGTCCCCATTAACTGTAATAGTTTTTTCATCTCAATCTCGGTTATATTAATCCCGTAGCTTGACCAACCTTCTTCGTCTCTGTCTAATAACTGAAAAATAGTTCCGAATATAGCCGAAGAATTTCCTCGATTGATTTCATCAATAACTAAAGCAACGTTTTCGGGTTCTGAAATCTTAACACCTTGTTTATCATGGGCGTTCAAAATATTTTTATAAGCCTGAGATAATGATTTTAAAAAATGACCTTCATAAAAGTTATATTCCACCTTTCCCGATATAGTAATCGGTACCAGTTTTCCGATGAAGTCACCATAGGTGTACTCTGGATGAAATACTGTTTTAATGATATTCTCTGGACTTGTTATTCCCAAGTCATTTGGAATGATTACCTGATCGATTGTGTGGCTTTTACCGGTTCCGGGGCTACCGAAGAGGATTTTCTGAATGGGAGTTTTCACTTTGTTGGTCTACTTAAGTTACAAAATGCTGGTGAAGAGATGTCAAGCTATAGATGTAAGTGCTAAGCCTTACTCTGAGTCGTGAGCAGCCATAGGTAAAATAGCTGAGGTAATATCTCTCCTGTTGGTATAATGAACTACTTATGGATCTCTGTCAATCTTTTTTCGGTGAGTGAGGACGCAGTATTATCGCAAAAAAACGCGGTTTCTGACCACCCGAAAACCAAAGAAACCGGGTTTTTCACTTTTTAATCTTGATTAACTGTCAGGCCGGAAGCGCAAGCAATTGAGCGCTCGCACTCTCTGAATTGTTTCAAAATCGCGATCGTTATGAACTAGAATAAGTTGGTGTTCGATCGCAAGTTGGGCAATGCAGCAGTCGATACTACTTCTAACCGTTAATCCCTGTCGTTGCAAATCATAGTAAATCCGAGCAGCCGCTACCCAAGTATTAGGCGTAGACTCGATGTAGTCTTGTTCTTGGAGATAAGTTTCTAATAGTGTCCACTCCCTTTCATCTCGACAACCTTGCAAAAGTTCCATCTGAGTAAATCGGTTCAGAAAAATACTTTCATCATTGATTATTGCTTCCAGGGATTGGCGTACTACACCTGTCTTGTCGCGCAAAACACCGATCCAGACGGATGTATCAATCAGAAACATTTTTGTTTTCCCGCAAGGCTTTGTAATCGTAGTCCGTCGAAAATTGAATTTGTCCGCTTAAATCCAGTAGATTCCGCTTTTTACGGGTGCGAATTAATTCTTGCAAAGCAAAGTCAATCAGTTCTTTTTCTGTCTTGAAATTGGTTAAACGAAAGGCTTCTTTAACCAACTCTTCGTTAAGTTCAACGGGGTTTTTCATGGTTAATCTTTCATCTCATTGTAATGATACCTACAAGCCACGATCGCAATTTATTCATCCGTAACTTGGGAAAATAATAGTTTTTACCTATTTTTGATTATGATAATTATAGCGTTTTTAGTTTAATGACAACGAAGTATTCTCGGAAAAAACCCGGTTTCTGACTACCCACAAATCACAGAAACCGGGTTTTTGGCAGTTTCTGGGAGGTGTGACGAGTATTCTGGAAAAAACCCGGTTTCTCGCCACCCATCCACTATTCATTGAAGGTGTTTTACATACCTATGTTTTCGGTACGTAAGTCGATCGCACTTGTAACTCCTTCAACTGCTTCTCATCCACGCCAGCAGGCGCATTTGTCAGCAAACAACCAGCCTGCTGCGTCTTCGGAAACGCAATCACATCGCGAATCGAATCCTCGCCAGCCAACAGCATCACAAACCGATCCAAGCCGTAAGCAATCCCGCCGTGGGGAGGAGTTCCATACTCGAACGCATCCAGCAAAAAGCCGAACTTATTGTAAGCTTCCTCAGTCGATAAGCCGATCGCCTCAAACACCTTTTCCTGAACATCCCGCTGGTAAATCCGCAGAGAACCACCGCCCACTTCCGTGCCATTTAACACCAAGTCATAAGCCTGAGCTCTCGCCGTCTTCAAATCGTGAATATCGTCAGGATGCGGCGCAGTAAACGGGTGATGGATGGCTTCCAAACGTTTCTCGTCAGCGTTCCATTCAAACATCGGGAAATCTGTCACCCACAACAGATTAATTTTCTCTTTGTCAATCAATCCCAATTCGTTACCGACAAACAAACGCAATCTATCCAAAGTCTTATTGACAGTTGTTGCGTCGGCTGCTGCAAACAACAACAAATGACCGGGCCCGGCGCCAGTGCGATCGAGCAATTCTTGTTTTTGAGCCTCAGTCAAATTATCCTTAATTGCGCCGATCGTATCAATTTCGCCATTCTCACGCACGCGAATAAAAGCCAATCCCTTCGCACCGGCTTCGCTGGCTTCCTTAAACAAATCGCCTTTTTTAATCCGTTCATTAGAAAAAGCATCATTCCCGCCCGGAATCGGCAAAATTTTCACAATTCCGCCCGCAGCAATCGCTCCGGAAAATACCTTAAATCCCGAATCTTTCATCAAGTCGGAAACATCGACTAATTCCAAACCGAAACGAGTATCCGGTTTGTCGCTACCGTAACGATCCATTGCTTCTGCGTAAGTCAAGCGCGGGAAAGGACGAGACAATTCTACGCCTTTGACACTTTGGAAAATTTGGGAAACTAAACCTTCGTTTAATTCGATGATTTCTTCCAAAGACATGAAACTCATTTCCATGTCTAATTGCGTAAATTCCGGCTGTCTGTCGGCGCGCAAATCTTCATCGCGGAAACAGCGAGCAATTTGATAATATCTGTCCACACCCGAAACCATCAACAATTGTTTGAACAATTGCGGCGATTGCGGCAAAGCATACCATTCGCCCAAATTGACCCGGCTGGGCACTAAATAATCTCTCGCACCTTCAGGAGTCGATCGCGTTAAAATTGGTGTTTCAACTTCCATAAAACCCCCAACGTCTTCTAGGTGGCGGCGCATGGCTTTGACAACTTGGTGGCGAAGCTGCAAATTCCGACTCATGCGATCGCGCCGCAAGTCCAAATACCGATATTTCAGGCGCAAATCTTCCCGCACATTTTCATTTTCCGCCGTCGCCACCTGAAACGGTAACTGTTTCCGCACCGCATTCAACAACTCAATCTCCGAGGCGTAAATTTCTACTTCACCCGTAGGTAATTTGGGGTTGAGGGAATCTTCCGGGCGGCTGGTGACTGTACCGATAATTTTCACCACATATTCGCCGCGCAAAGCCTCAGCGCCTTTATAGGAGTCGGGGGTGCGTTGCGGATCGCTAACAATTTGCACAATACCCGATCGATCGCGCACATCGAGAAAAATCACCCCGCCATGATCGCGGCGGCGATCCACCCAGCCGTAAAGGGTGACAGTCTCTCCGATGTGTTTGCTTCGCAGTTCGCCGCAGTAGTAAGTTCTCATGGTTGGGGGTTAGAAACTAAAAATAAAGCTTTTTAATTATGCAGTATGCCTGAACATTGTGCTGAATGCAAATTCAAGGGCGATCGCCCAAACGCCCGCCCGGGGTTTGGAACCGGGCGGGCTGTAGCGCAAACATCGCCAGATTGTTGCGTCCAATCTTGCTACGAATCGCTCCGATTGTTGCGAGACTTCTCAACAAACGCGGTTAGGGCGTTCCATGCAGACTTAGCCGTATCTTTCAAGCGAGTCCCTAGCGACTCAATTTCTCCCACCACAACGTGCCAATTTTTTTCAGTTTCCTTGTGAATGTGGTCAACAGCTTGGTCAAGGCGATCGCGTTCGATCAATTTATTTTGTTCCACCGCTTCTCGTGCTTGTCGCACTGCTTTTAAATAAGCTTCGCGACTGACTTCGCCCGCGTCCTGTATCTGCGCTTGCGCCCGAGTTTTGATCGCATCCACCACCAGCCAATTTTTCTCAGATTCCTTTTTGAGCAACCCCACAGCTTCTGTTACTCTCTCTTTGGCGATCGACTTATTTTGTTCGATCGCCACAGACGCTTTAGTCACAGCTTTCAAATAAGCTTCCCGGGTGAGATCGCCCGCTGCTTGGACTTCCGCGGCGGCACGTTTTTTAATTGCTTCAAACAAAGCCGCAGTTTCCGCGATCGTCTCATCCGTCGCCTCGGGCATCTCTTTTTTAACGATCGCTGTCGTTTCCAGAGTTGCTTCTAAAATTGTTTCCTCGGTCACCTTTGGATCTGTCATAACGATTATCTCCTTTTATTCCGCTTCGAGTGGACTTTGTATGTGTAATCCCTAAATTCATTGTGGCATTTAAGACTGACATCAAAAAAATTACTCGCGTTCTCTTACATTTTATCTACCAAAGTAGAGATCGCGTGTCGGATACCGCGAACTTACAGGTACGGTTTAGCGCACTTTAATTTGCGATCGGTATCTCTACCTAAAACAACTTGATTTCGCGATATTGTAAAACTTGGCAATTAACTTTTTTGCCCTTTTGCTATTCGGTTTATCCTCAGTCGCTAAAACCTAACAATTCGTGGTTTTTTTGTGCTTCCTGCCAAGATTCAGGAAATTTGTATTGAGATAGTAGAATATCTTGAAGCGCGACTTTCATCTGATTGGCATATAGTTCTGGTGGGACTTCGCCCGTTCCGGTACCCAGCCAGGGAATAGCAATAGTTTCAATGATATGTTTGACTGGCGTTCCGTCTGGAACCGTACCAAATTTTACCAGATTTAAAACAGCGCGGGTTGCTAGATAGACATTTACTGTTTCTGGTAAAACTGTGGTAACTCGCATAGTTGGGGCAGCAATCAAATAGGGAATTGCATCGTGGTCGGTGTCTACAACTTCTGCTGTTCCTACTAATAGCTCGCCGTAATGGCGAGTTTGAATTAGTTTTTGCAGGCGTTCTTGAACGATCTCGCCAAAATATTCCTTAATTTCTAAATCTAAGCCGCAGTCCATAAATCCAAAACTATTGGTAGGACTAACAATTGCATCGCATTTTACCTCAAAAATTGAGCTGCGGTGGATCTTAACGTTTTCAATATTGCCGCAAGTTTTTTCCCAGACTCTCACTAAGTCATCGTCTGCGGCAGCCAGCACAATTTGCATAAATACTCTCTATATGATTAAATTGGCGAACAGCCGATCGCGATCGCCAATTTAATCATACATCATACAATAGTTTAGATGAGTCCGCTCAATCTAACTTCTCAAATCGAAAAGTGGAAAATCGTTTGATGCTGCAAGACCCTAATCTGCGCCACCCGATCGCCATTAGTTTTGGTGCCATTGCCGGCGCGCTGAGTCGGTATTATATCACCTTGTGGTTTGCCAACCGTTTCGGGACGGCTTTTCCCTACGGAACTTTTTTTATTAACATCACCGGTTGCTTGGCTATGGGATTTTTTATCACCTTTGCTTTGGAACGGGTGGCGGCTGTTCCCACGGAAATGCGGTTAATGGTTGCGACGGGATTTTTAGGAGCTTATACTACTTTTTCAACTTACGGTTTAGAGACAAATGTCTTGTGGCGCGATCGAGCTTACAATTTTGCGACTTTTTACTGGGCTGGCAGTGCCATACTAGGAGTAATCGCCGTTCAGTTAGGTGTGATGCTAGCGCGAATTGGCAAATAAATAAAATTCGTTTTTGTAAACAACCTAGTTTGGGCAAGCCCTGCGGATTTACATATTTAATTTTATCTTTTAAATTAGCTTGAGAAAGTTAGCGAGAGCCGTTGAGGCGAGTTAATTGGCAGCAGATTGCACGGGATCGAGCTATCTGTGCGATCGCACCGCACATGATTGGAAAATTCTCAGTCGCTGTTCTTTCATAAATACAGTCGCGAACAAAAACCCGACTAACAGCCGCTGAGATTGACGATCGCCGATCGCCCGGGCTGGTGTTTCACTCGGGCTTACCACCTGCTGCTGGGTTTATTTCGTCGTGGCTGTGGGGCTGATTCGGGCTTTGCCGCAGGTTTTCCCCTCATTGGCTTTTTACTCATACCAATTTAAAACGAAATAACAGTATTGTTCCCCCCCTTTGTAGGGGCGGTGGATGGTGCGTGCCCGCCCTGGCTAGGCAGGGTCTTCGAGTGTTGCACAATTTTAGAAAAATGATATTACCCAAAAATTCAATTGCTGCGATCGCAATTCTTTGACTTAATGCTTGGGCTAAAGGATTTGACGGTGTGTCGGCTTAGTCATTGGACTGCAAGCTCGATCGCACCGACATCTGGGCCCAGATGTTGACAGTCGTTTTCTCTTCACTTCTAGCCCCGTTCGTCTTCTGCGATAGCAGGGATTGCTTGCTGTCCGTGAGTCGATCGGGCAAACGGTATCGGAACCTTAGAATCGATTTTGAACCTCGCTGTAGCCGGACTCATGCCTGTGGGCAAAAGAGGTTCCGCCTGTGGGATATTTAACACAGGCTATGGCTTATCATGGTTTCTGGGCAGTTTGTCGATCGGAATTTTGGACGATCGCTCTGGTTTCTGGGCTGGTTGTATTTTCAGTTGCGTTCTGCCCTCGCTGCTCTTCCAGTCTTATTCTTGGTCAAAAAGCGATCGCCCGTCGCGATCGACCAAATAGTCGGCAGTAAATTGTCAGTTATTAGCCATCAGTTATCAGTTAATTTTTTTGGTGCTGATGACTGTTGAATGATGACTACTAACTAATAACTACTGACTAATAACTAAATTTAAACAACAAGCGAGGGGGTTTAGTTGTGGTAGCTAAAACAGCAACAGAGTGCCTGATTACCTTAGAAGGTGTCAGCAAGGCTTACCAGCAGCCCAACGGTCAACAAATATCTATTTTAGAGCCAATTAATTTAGAGTTGCGAGCGGGCGAAATAGTAGCTTTACTAGGGCCGTCCGGTTCAGGAAAATCTACATTAATGCGGATGATTGCCGGACTGATCCCGCCCAGCAACGGTCAAGTTTTGTATCACAATCGTCCTTTAGTCGGGTTAAATCCGGGAGTGGCAATTGTATTTCAAAACTTCGCCCTTTATCCCTGGCTGACGGTACTAGAAAATGTAGAACTAGGTTTAAAAGCTAAAGGAGAAATGCCAGAACCAAGGCGCCAAAAAGCCTTGCGGATGATTGATATTATCGGTTTGGACGGATTTGAAAATGCCTATCCCAAAGAACTCTCCGGCGGAATGCGACAGCGGGTGGGATTTGCTAGAGCGTTGGCCGTAGAACCAGAATTGCTCTGCATGGATGAACCGTTTTCAGCTTTAGACGTACTGACGGCAGAAAACTTGCGGTTTGAGTTATTAGATTTGTGGTTAGAAAAAAAGATACCGACTAAAGCTGTGTTAATCGTAACTCACGGGATTGAGGAAGCGGTAATTTTAGCCGATCGCGTTGTAGTATTGGGTCGCAATCCCGGGCGAATTCGCGCCGAACTAACAGTAACTTTGCCGCACTACCGCGATCGCAAAACAGCAGCATTCCAAGCTCTCGTAGACCAAGTTTACAAAATCCTCACCAATCCGGAATTAAGCTGCGAAACAGTCACTACACCTGCTCAAAGTGCCGCTGCTGTGTCCCAACCCCAACCAGTCCCAAGCACCAAATACCAATCTCTGCCGCAGGTGCGCACGGGTGCGATCGCAGGTCTGTTAGAACTCTTGGAAGACCGCAAGGAGAAAGACCTCTACCGCCTAGGTCAAGAATTAATGTTAGAGGTAGACGACATTTTGCCGATCGTCGAAGCAGCAAAATTAATGGAATTTCTGGTAATCCAAGAAGGCGACCTCCACCTCACTCCTGTGGGAAATCAGTTTATTGCCGGCGGAATTGACCAGCGCAAACAAATTGTACGCACCCAAATTCTGGGCAACATTCGCCTAGTACAGCAAATTTCTAGAATGCTTCAGGCCAAGCGCAATCACCGCATTTCCGAAGAATTAATTCTCGATATTCTCGAAGCTCATTTTAGCCCCCAAGAAGCCATGCGGCAATTACAAACTGCTATTGATTGGGGTCGCTATGCAGAGTTATATAGCTACGACGAACCAGGGGGCGAAATCTTCCTAGAGTCCGAAGAACCCAAAAACGAGTAGTCAGTTGACAGTTGACAGTTGACAGTTGACAGTTGACAGTTGTCAGTTGTCTTGCCTCTCCCCTCGGACTTCTCCACTCCTACTTATTGCCTCGAAATTCCGTCAACTATCAACTAGCAACTATCAACTACTAACTGTCAACTGCTTTCCTATCAACTGCTTTTCTATCAACTACCAACTGCTTTTCTACCAACTGTCAACTGTCAACTACCAACTACCAACTATTCCTTCTGCATTATGACAAGACCTCTAACACCCGCAAATAAAACTATAGAAAGGTCAGCTTGGACTTGGCAAGACGGCTTGCTGATTCTAGCAATCTTCTCTCTTATTTTATTAATCGTCCAAACAGCTTCTCAATTCAGCAGCGACTACAACCCAAACTTTAAAATTGAGACCACACTCAATGTGTTGCCAGCATATACAGCCCAGAGTCTGTTACGCATGGCAGCAGCCTATTTTTTATCGCTGCTATTTACCCTAGTTTATGCTTATTCTGCTTACCGTTCTGCCCTCGCTGCGAAAATTTTAATTCCCTTGTTAGACATTTTACAGTCAATTCCGGTTTTATCTTTTTTGCCCGGAGTAGTTTTAGCACTAATTACTTTATTTCCAGGTCAAAGAATCGGCGTAGAACTCGCATCAATTATCTTAATATTTACCGGGATGACTTGGAATATGACCTTTAGTTTCTATCAGTCGCTTTCCGGCATCCCGCGAGAACTTACGGAAGCTGCTCAAGTTTACAGGCTCAATGCTTGGCAGCAATTCTGGACTTTAGAGTTGCCCGCTGGCGCGATCGGGCTGGTGTGGAACAGCGTCATGTCAGTCGCCGGTGGCTGGTTTTTTTTGATTGCGATCGAATCTTTTAGCTTAGGCGATAAAAACTTTCATCTCCCCGGACTCGGTTCCTATTTGGGTAAGGCAGCCAATGAAGGCAATTTTGGGGCGATCGGCTGGGGTTTGGCAGTATTAATTGGTGTGATTGTAGCCATAGACTTTTTTATTTGGCAGCCTTTGATTGCTTGGGTGGAAAAATTTAAATATCAAGCAGTAGAAGCTACTAATGTGCCGCAGTCTAAGGTGTTGGATTTTTTAAGGCGCTCCGCTACGCTGCGGGTGTTGAAGTCGCGCCTTTCGCCCATCGGTGAGAGTTTCGATCGCGGTTTGGCAAGAGCTTTTGCACCTGCTAGTATGCCCGCAACTCCTCGCGAACAAAGCCGGATCGGCAATTGGATAAATTGGATATTTGTCAGCGGGTTTACCGCGATCGTGCTTTGGGGAACTTGGGAAGCGGTGCTGCTGCTGCGGTTGCTGAATTTTTCTGATTGGCAAAAAGTCATCGAAGGTGCATTTTTTACAGCTTTGCGAGTGATTTGCGCCCTATTTTTATCGCTGCTGTGGACAGTACCCGTCGGAGTGGCGATCGGTCGAAATCCGCGTTTAGCTCAGATTTTGCAGCCCTTCGTACAAATAGCAGCCTCTGTACCCGCAACGGCTTTATTCCCGGTCTTGCTGCTAGGTTTGATTCACGCTGGAGGCGGCTTACAAATTGGTTCTGTGGCGCTGATGATGTTGGGTACAATGTGGTACGTGCTGTTTAATGTTATTGCAGGCGCTCAAGCCATACCTGCCGAGTTATTTGAAGCAGCGCAAGTTTACAAACTTTCCCTGCTCCAGCGTTGGCAAACCTTAATTATGCCCGGAATTTTTCCTTATTTAATCACAGGAATCATCACAGCGGTTGGCGGAGCTTGGAATGCGAGTATTGTCAGCGAATACGTGCAGTTCCAAGGTAAAATAATTAAAACTAGCGGTTTGGGCGAGACAATTTCTGAAGCAACGGCATCGGGTAATTTTCCTTTACTGTTAGCTGCTACTTTTGTGATGTCGCTATTGGTGGTATTGACTAACCGTTTGGTGTGGCGCCCGCTTTACCGTTTGGCACAAGAAAAATATCAATTATTGGTTTAATTCGATTGGGTGCATCTGGTTTTGGCAAGGGCGAAGCATTTCGGCACATAATTTATGAGTGA
>NZ_JAUBOJ010000176.1:0-8442 GCF_036700185.1 Microcoleus sp. BM001215392
ATCGTACTACCATTGCTTGCTCTTGCTTACAAACTTAATGAAGTTTTATAATACTGCCTCCAGTAGTCGAGACAATTGCTCTGGCGGACTGAAAAATTCAGAGGCCACAACGACAGTAATATCTCGGAATAAAGCTGCGATGACGGCAAGAATCGACCTAATTCTAGGTCTACTTTCCCGAACGCTTCTGCTTTGTAATTGACTGTGGTAAAGAACATTTCTCAGCCAGTATCGCTGATGGATAAGGCAAGATGATGATTGTTCGCCCGGTTTTTTACTAGGGAATTTTCAACGATAATAATTTGGTTTTGATCGACTATCTTGCCAGATATTTTATGCCAAAAATCTTCCCGAACTCTAGGGATTTTTGAAGAAACTTTGACAACAGCCAGTTTAGCTTTGCGTCGCGATTTTTTAGCCTCATCTTGTTGCCGAGATAATTTACGCTGTTTAAGCTTCAGCTTTCGTTAGTGCTTTCTGAGATGTCTAGGGTTTTGGTATTGTAAAACATTGAGAATTATCGAATGTAACAGCAAAGTCGAGCAACCCACTTGTCAATATCTGCGATAGTCGGACAAGTGGGTGAGTGCAATCCTTGTCTCACCTGCTGCACGATCGACCCGCGAACCGCAAACTGCTATCCTCGCGCCAGGGATTCCCAGCGGTATAGCTAAAATTTACACCACCAGCGGCGCGCGACTCGTGCGAAAAACCAGGCTGCTTCCTATTTGTCGCCAGCTCAACCTCTGATTTTTGTGTCGAAATCCAGTTTTATTGCAGGTGCTACTTCATATCCTTGCTTTAGACAAATTTTTAGATGTGGTTACCATCAGACGAGCTACAATATGAGATCAAGTAACTGCAATTTTTCCCAAACGGGCGATCGTCGGCGGCAGAAATGTCAACTCCGGTTCCTAACTTAAGTTTGGCCGGAAAACTTTGCAGGTGTTAAATCAAGCTTTCAAGTTCGATGAGTCAAATCACCCAATCTATGAAACGCTCTTTCGCAGGCAAGACAGACACAGGGCTAGTTCGTTCTGTAAATCAGGATTCGTACTATATAGACCCTGACGGGCGATTTTTCATAGTGGCCGACGGCATGGGAGGACACGCCGGAGGTCAAGAAGCCAGTCGGATTGCGACTGGGGCGATTCAATCTTATTTAATCGAACATTGGGAAGAGCCGGAGGATTCTCCGCTGTTATTGGAAAAGGCTTTTTTACTGGCCAATCAAGCGATTTTGACGGATCAGCTCAACCACCCCGAGCGTGCTGATATGGGGACTACCGCTGTGGTTCTCATTTTTAGGGATGAGGGGAGACCTTGGTGCGCTAATATCGGAGACTCCCGCTTGTACCGCCTCCACGGAGCTCGCTTAGAGCAGATTACTGAAGACCAGACTTGGGTGGCTCAGGCTGTCAAAAGAAAGGCGCTGACTCCCGAACAGGCTCGCAGTCATCCTTGGCGTCACGTTTTGTCTCAGTGTTTGGGTCGCGATGATTTGCGCGAAATAGATATTTTGCCGGTGGACGTAAAGCCTGGGGATCGCTTGCTGCTGTGTAGTGACGGCTTGACTGAGGAACTTTCCGATCCGTTGATAGCTTCCCCTCTGAAGTCGATTCGCGCCTGCGAGGGCGCGGCCACAGCTTTGATTGAAGCAGCTAAGGATAAAGGGGGACGAGATAATATTACTGTGGTGATCGTGACGATCGACCTCAAATAATATCCTCGCGCCCTCTGGCACCTCAAAATCTCCCAGTCAAAAAATCTCTCAATCAAAAATCTAAAATCGCATGGTTCGCGTTATCGGTTTGATCAGCGGCACCTCAGTGGATGGCATTGATGCTGCGTTGGTTGATGTGGTAGGTTCCCAAGCAGACTTGAAAGTGAATTTGGTGGCGGGTAAGACTTTCCCTTATCCGGCGGCTCTGCGATCGCAAATTCTCTCGGTTTGCAGCGGCTCACCTTTGTCAATGGCTGAATTCGCCCAATTAGATGATGCGATCGCCCAAGAGTTTGCGACGGCGGCCTTGACAATTCAAGCAGAACACGCTCCAGCAGAATTAATTGGCTCTCACGGGCAAACGGTATACCACCGACCTCCTGGAAATACGGAAAATAGCAGCTCGGGTACGACACCGTTTCCCAAATCGTTGATGGGCTACAGCTTACAACTAGGGCGGGGAACCCTAATTGCCCAATTAACAGGCATTACTACTGTTAGCAACTTCCGACCTGCCGACATTGCAGCAGGCGGTCAAGGAGCGCCCTTGGTTCCCATAGTTGATGCCTGCCTGCTGGCTGAACCCAACCGCAGCCTCTGCATCCAAAATCTTGGTGGAATTGGCAACGTTACCTATCTCCCAGCTACCGGAAAGCCCCCAAACCCTGAGAAATCGGAGATTTATACTCTCGGAGATGGCATATTGGGGTGGGATACAGGCCCGGCAAATTCTCTGTTAGATTTGGCAGTTGGGCACTTCTCGGGCGCCACTTTGACGATCGATTCTGGTGGAGCTTGGGCCTCAAGGGGCACTCCCTGTCAAGCTTTAGTCGAAAATTGGCTCTCTCAAGATTTTTTTGCTCAGGCACCTCCAAAATCGACAGGGCGAGAGTTATTTGGTGTAGACTATTTTGACCGATGTTTGCTCGATGCCGAGCCCTACAACCTCAGTCCTGCTGATGTGCTGGCTACTTTGACAGAACTGACTGTGCTCTCGATCGTTCGCAGTTACCAAACTTTTTTGCCGGCTATGCCCGATCGAGTTTTACTGTGCGGGGGCGGCAGCCACAATATCTACTTAAAAGGCAGATTGCAATCTCAGTTGCATCCTGTGCAAGTGTTGACTACTTCTGAGGCAGGCTTGAGTGTAGATTTTAAAGAGGCGATCGCTTTCGCGGTTTTAGCCGAGTGGCGGGTGCGGGGCATTCCCGGCAATCTGCCTCAAGTTACTGGTGCTGCTGCACCGGTACTTTTAGGAGAAATTAACTCTTGTTGGCACAGTTTGGCGTGATAGCATAGAGTCTGAGGGACAACGGCTGTGCGTTGTTGCACCAGCATTGTAGCCAGCAGGAAAAGCATAGGAACAGCACTGTGGCTCACACGTTTTTAATGGAATCTGGCCAATGGACGCTCGAAGGAAGTTGGATTGAGCGCAATGGCGTGCCAATTACGGTCAAAGGCAAAACTTTAGTGAGCTGGAACCGAACGGATTGGTTCAGTATGGTGACGAAGCTCGTGTTTCCTGGAGGCGATCGCGAAGAAATTATTTTGCAGTACCGAGGACACCTCAACAGCGATGAACGGCAGTATACTTTTGTACTCCAACACAGCGAACTCGGCCGAGTCGAGGGAGAAGGTTGGATTGCTCCCCAGTCGATCGTCCAGCGTTACTGGGTACTGGGAGACGAACGCCAGCGGCGCACGGGTTTTGATACCCTTCACCGCGTTGATGACAACCGCTACTATCAATCTAGCGGCGTCATGTCTGGTCATTACTTGACGAGTACCATGGAGGCAACTCTTGAACGCCAGTCAGAATAACTCTTTCTAGAGTCAAGAGTTGCCAGTTATAGGGTTTGATATTAAAATAGAAGGTCTTGCTGGTCGGAGGTCGCGCTCAGATGTCCGACTGGCGCCATTATTATCAAACCTCATCCGCTACCACCAGTACCAAATCCGGGTTATTCATCCCCGTTAATTATTTTATAGCTATTTTATATTTGAGATTTTGAATTTGAAAATTGAAGAATTGAATGATTGAAGATTCGCAATCATAACGGGGTAGGAAACCCGGATTCGGTATCAAAATAAATATATTTATTTGTGAAAAAAACTTTTTTAACAATTATTAATAACTATTAAATTTTTGAGTCGAGCCACGAGCGATGATTTTTTCCTTCTGCTGCTGTGTCGATCGACATAATGTTGAAATTGACTGCCGAAATACAGTTGAATCAAGAAGCTAGCTGTCAAATCTTTCTCCTCGACTATGACTCTCTACACATCGTGTTACTTCGAGTGACGCCCCATCACCCCCAACTCTTTTCCACCTGAGGAACAGAGTAAGAGACGGAGGTCGCCGACTGCGACTCTAAACTACTCAACGGCCCGATTGGGTTCTAATCCCCAATGGTGTTTGAGAAAATGCCGGTACATGGTTTCGCGCAACATCATTTGCTCGTAAAGCTTGACCAAAAACTCCTGTGCTTGTTCGCGGCTCATGTCACTTACCTGTGTTTTGAAGGAACACAGGCTAAATTGCTGCTCCAAAGACAATTCTGCTGGTTGGCTCATGACGAAAGACTCCTCTGTAAGTAAAGGTGACTTGATACTGAAAACCTGGATTAACCAGATTTGTAAGTTATTTCAGCGATCGGCTGTTGGTTTCAGGATGCGCCACCAGCCGATTTCGCTTAGTTATATTACAAAAGGTAACAATAATTTGACAAAATTACAATCTGTCCCAAGAAATAACTCGATCGCACAGATGGCAGAATGTCTGCAAAAGTTCCTTCTGCCGACTGATACCACTCTATCTCCTGGTCAAAAGAAAAAAGGCTCAGTACGAACCGAAATAATTGAAGCGATTTATACCAACTCGCGCGAAGATGCTCTCCGCGAGGGGGACACGAGGAGAGCGGACAGGGAGATAGAGTGTCCCAGGAGGAGAATTTCAATTTCTGTGTGGTTGCGGGAGCATCTCATTTTCGCAAAAAGGACGTTTTTTTATAGTGCGAGCTTAAGAACTTGCGTGCTTTACACAGCTTTGCTGTGCTCCCGACAGCACTACAAATGCAAAACCTAGATGCACCCGTTGTTACTTGCTTCTATCTATCCCGTAAATCCCTCTGAACTCCTACCTTGAAACGACTTCAGTTAGATTCCGTACACTGGTAGTTGCCAAACTTCAACTAATTAGATGAAGGGAGATTCTGCGTTGGTGAAGCGGCCGCTCCGGGTCTGAAATTGGGAGCAGTGGTTTGAGGCGAACCAGGAGGAATACCCTGATTTCCTCCAGTGTTGTTAGGCTGCTGTCCCGGAGCAGGGAGAGGAGATTGAAACTGATTCGGATTAAACTGCTGCTGTCTTGGAGCTGGAAGAGGAGATTGAAACTGATTCGGATTGAGCTGCTGCTGGCCTGGAGCTACGGGAGACGGTAACGGTTGACCCAAATTGCCCGCAGGTGGCACAGGAATCCCAGAATTGGGAAGCGAAGGATTGGGCCCCGCGGAGGGAGCCGAACTAGGAAGAGTTGCTAGGGCTACTCGATCGCCCCCTACCTCTCGCAATTTGTCTAAAACCTCGACAACTTTGGCGTATTTAGCATTTTGAGGAGCGTAGAGCACCATTAATCCGGCAGGATTTGTGCTGCGGAAACTCTTGATAACTCGATCGAGCTGTTGGTAATTAACAGGCAATTGGTCGATATAGGTTTGCCCAAAATCGTCTATGCTGACAATCAGCATTTCTCGCATCTGAGTTTGTCCCGTCTTCGCCTTGGGCAAATCGACATTAATCGCTTGCTGGCGAGTCAGTTGCAAAGCCGCCAGCAAAAAAAACGTCAAGATGCAAAAGATTACGTCAATTAAAGGCACCAGTTCAATCCGAGCATCTTCACCAGGAGTATCTAAGTGAATCTTCATCAGTTCTCCTTGATTCTAATTATTAGAAGTTGAATCAACATCGGGATCGGAACCTTTCAATTTCGGCTCCCTGAGACGTTCCCCCGATTCTTGAGAATTGAGAGAACGCCTGTTCAAACCATCGGAACCAAAGGAAGAATTGTTGTGATCTGTACCGGGCGATCGACCTTTAGCATTAGCCGTCGGCCAGTATTGCCGATAAAGCATTTCCATTTCATTTCCAGCTTTGCGAAATATTTTGGCTTGGTTAAACAAAAAAGCTTGAAATATCCGATAAAATGCCAAGGTAAAAATTGCTACTACCATCCCAGTCGCAGTCGTGATCAGCGCCTCGCTAATCCCCAAAGTCACGCCTGTGGTGGCCGCCGTGCCGATGTCGCCCAGACGAATGGAACTGAGGGAGTTAATCAAGCCCAAAACTGTTCCCAGCAAGCCCAGCAAAGGAGCCAGAGCGATCGTCGCTTCTAAAATTTTGTCGCCGCGACGCATTGAAGCTAACTCTTCATCTGCTGCTGCTTCGAGCGCCAGTCTAAATAAATCTGGTTCGGGATTGTAGAGGCGCAGGGGTGCAGAAAGAAATCGCCCGATCGGCTGTCGGTTTGCTTGTCTAGCAATCTCGTTAGCCGCCGCCCAATCACTGCGCGCCGCGTCGAGAATGCGGTTAACAATCTGCTTCTCTTTGCTCAAGAGGCTCGCCCAGAACCACAAACGCTCGATAATTGTACTTACAGACAGAATCGATAACACTAACAGGGGCCACATGGCGGGGCCACCTTTCTGAAACAGCTCTTGAATATTCACAATATTGTTGCTCCTGCAGTACCCGCTAAGTTTTGCTTTTGTTCTACTTTTTTTAAGAAATCTCAGGCCATTTAATTTTAGCTACTAATGTACTCCGGACTTACGCACTAGCCACTAGAGAAACCGGTCTTGCTAACTCGGCTTCGGACTGCAAAGAAGTATCTTACTCGATCGCATCCGGTTGCTGGATAAGTTTTACTACTATTTTCTACCGCTTCGAGATCGAGGCAGCCCTCAATTGCTCAGAATTGCTCTAGGTCTTCTTGGCACATATCTTGCAGTGACTGGTGTTGCAGGCGGCGGGAAGAGCGGCGATATTTTTTTGTTTGCAGTTTCGGTTCGTAGTGCTGAGTACCGTCCGACTTGGTTTGTTGCTTCAAACTCGATTCGGCACTGCTAGAGTTTTGCAGAGCTTGCTCGCGGACGATCGCCTCTTCTAGAAAATTCAAATAATACTCGTAACGCTCCCAAGATCCGCGCACCACGCAGTTAGGCTCATCTCGGTGCGAACAGTCGCTAAACTGGCAGCTACCTAAAGCCAGCCTCTGACGAGCTTCTGGAAAATATTCAGCTAACTCGGACGGAGCGCAGTCGAGAGCTGGCTGATTAAAGCCAGGAGTATCTGCCAAAAGCCCGCCGTCGGGGAGTTCAAATAGTTCGACGTGGCGAGTGGTGTGGCGCCCGCGGCCGAGTTTGCCAGAAACAGAATTGACTCGCAGGTTCAGCGCCGGAACCAGTTGGTTGATCAAGCTAGACTTGCCGACCCCAGAAGGCCCACAAATTATCGTTATTTTCCCTTGGACAGGGCCCGGAAGCAAGTCCGGCAAGCGATCGGGTAGTGAATTTAACGCCTCTAACGGAGGGATAAAATTTGGCAGTATCGGGTTATCCCCAGAAGGAAACACAGAACTATCTATATTGTCCGATAAATGCTGGCTGGCTACTTTTTTGACATCGACTTTGTTTTGAAAATTAGCCGCCGCTTCCCGGACTCCTGAGCCGCTGCGAACGCTAATAAACATTGGTTCGTAGCCCCAGCCTGAAAGCCGATCGCGCCACTGTTCCAACTCCTCGACACTCACCAAATCGCATTTATTCAGGCACAAACTCACCTCTAAACCTGTAGATTCTGCCTTAACTAAAAACCGAGTTAATGAGGCGGGGTCTAAATCGGGTTCGGCGAGGGCAAAAACGAGGAGAATGCGATCGGCATTAGCCACAGGCGGGCGATTGAGTTCTGTGCGGCGCAGGAAGACTTGTGAAATTGCACCCCGGCGGTCAGTCCAGTCAGGCTCGTCTACCACCACGCGATCGCCCACCATCACCTGTTGACCAATTTTTTTCAGTCGAGTGCGGCGAGTGCACAACAGAGTTGGAGCATCTGCTAGGGCTATATTGTCATCTATGTCGGCTTCTATATCTAATCTGACTCGGTAGAAGTTAGCCTGAACAGCCACTACAGTACCGATGAGCGAAGATAAATTCAGGTTCATCCTGCTTCCTGGTGTTCTGGGCGCTGGACTTTCATCGCAAAAAAGCCCGATTCCGACTCATCGGCGATAAATTGCGTTTCGAGAATTTGATAGCCTTCGATTTTTAGACTATCAGGCACTTGTTCGATCGGCTCCCCAGCATCCAACCACACTTCTAAAACAGCACCCGGTGGCATTTGCTCCAAGCGCAATTTAGTGCGGACAAAATTCAGAGGACACGGAGTCCCCCGCAGATCGATTTTGGCATCTGGGGATTTGGGATTTTCAATTGTGGATGTTGAATTCATAGTTTCCCTTTTCTTTTAAAATTTCCCATCTCAAATCCTGAAAGCCCAATTTTATCGTGAACCAATTGCCGAACAATTATTCTACAGCCGATTTTTGAGACCAATTGGTCTCATTTTTTTGAGGACTATTCCCACAAATTGCCGAACAATTATTCTACGACCGATTTTTGAGACCAATTGGTCTCATTTTTTTGAGGACTATTCCCACAAATTGC
>NZ_JAUBOJ010000176.1:8542-14023 GCF_036700185.1 Microcoleus sp. BM001215392
CGAACAATTATTCTACAGCCGATTTTTGACACCAATTGGTTACATTTTTTCGAGGACTATTCTCACAAATTGCCGAACAATTATTCTACCTGTACAAAATGAGCGCAATTGCGCTCATTTTTTTGAGAGAGAATTTAAAAAATTGCCACGGAATCATCAAACAGGAAAATTTGACACCCACGGGTGTCAAAAATTTGCTTATTTCTGAAACAAATTGCCCAGAAATCCTTCCAAGCCACCTTTACCAGTACGATCGCCCTTCAGTTTAGCAAGCTGCATCAGCAACTCACGCTCCTCAGCCGTCACCTTAGTCGGAATATCAATAGACACCATAATTAAATGGTCGCCGCGACTGACTGGATTTCCCAACTTAGGGACTCCTTTTTTCTCTAGAGTCAGAACAGTATTCGCCTGAGTCCCAGTAGGAATCAACAATTCCGTAGGCCCGTCTACAGTTTCCACTTCCAACCGGCAGCCCAAAATTGCTTGCAAATAACTAATCTTGACTTCCGAATTAACGTTAATCCCGTCCCGTTTAAATAAAGGGTCTTCATTGACAGCCAAGAACACGTAAAGATCCCCGGGCGGCCCGCCCAGCTTGCCAGCATCCCCTTCATTGGAGACACGCAAGCGAGTACCGTTGTCAACCCCGGCAGGAATAGTGATTTTCAGCTTTTTCATCACTTCTTTCTGGCCGCGGCCGCCGCAAGTTTCGCACTTATCCTCAATCACTTGCCCGGTGCCGTTGCAGGTAGGGCAAACTGAAACTTGAGTAAAGCTGCCGAAAGGAGTGCGGGTAGCGCGACGGACTTGACCGCTGCCGGTACAAGTCGAACAGGTTTGAGGTCTGGTTCCCGGTTTAGCTCCTGTTCCGGTGCAAGTTTCGCAGGTTTCTAGGTGCTTGATGCGGAGTTCTTTTTCCCCACCAAAAACTGCTTCGCGGAAATCCAGGCGCAAATCCAGTCGCAAATCGTCTCCGCGCACGGGGCCGCTGCGTCTGCGACCTTGCTGTTGGGCGCCCGCTCCTCCTTGAAAACCCTGAAAGAAGCTTTCAAAAATATCGGCAAAGCTATCACCAAAGTCTTGGAAACCAGGCCCCGCCGCCGCACCGCTCACGCCTGCTTCGCCGAAACGGTCAAAACGGGCGCGGGTTTCGGGTTCTGAGAGTACCTCGTAGGCGCGGTTAATCTCTTTAAACCGCTCCTCGGCACCAGATTCTTTGTTGACATCTGGATGGTACTTGCGAGCTAAGCGGCGGTAAGCACGCTTAATTTCCTCTTTGTCTGCACTGCGAGAAACGCCTAATATTTCATAGTAATCACCGGCCATAGAGCTGCTTGCCTGGAGGTAAATAACAAAAAGTGTACGAAAAAGAAACGGGCGACCTTTCCTGAAATTACTAATTTAAAATTAAAAATTAACAATGATAATTTTTAACTTTTAATTTTTAATTTTTAGTTGTTCTAGAGGAAAGGATTCATATCATCAACGTCAGGTTCGGGAACCTTCGGTTTTGGTTCGGGCTGTCGTTGCGGCTGTCGCTTTGACTGTAGTTCCGGTTTTGGTTCCGGTTTTGGTTCCGGCTTAGGTTCCGGCTGTCGCTTTGACTGTCGTTCGGGCTGTCGTTCCGGTTGTGGCGGAGGTTCCGGCGAAGCTTCGGGCACCAGCAGCAGCTCTTCTGTCAGCAAAATGCTGTCGTCGGTAGCTGCAACCTCTTCTAGTTCTGACAGTATCTCGCTTTCAACCTCTTCTCCTGACGGGTCTACGCCGTTGCGGGCCAGCGAATAGACTGCTGTCCCGAGCGAGTATAGCAGTTGCTTGAAAGCTTCGATTTGCTCCGTGAGTTCCTCGCCTGTGATGTCTGGGTTAGCCATCGCACTCTTCAAGGCTACTGCTGCTGTTTCGGCTGCGGTTTTGAGGTCGTGCGAGAGCAATTGCGCGTTGGTTTTCAAAGTGACACCACAATTATAGACCAGGGTGTCGGCTTGATTTTTGAGTTCGACAATTTGAGCGCGCTTGATGTCCTCGTCGGCGTAAAGTTCGGCTTCTTGTCGCATCCGCTCGACTTCGGTTTCGCTCAATCCTCCTGTATTGGAGATTTGGATGCTTTGTTCTTTGCCGGTTCCCTTATCTTCTGCTGCTACCTTCAGAATGCCGTTGGCATCGATTTCAAAGGTAACTTCGATTTGAGGTACGCCGCGGGGAGCTGCGGGAATGCCTTTGAGCAGAAATTTGCCAAGACTTTTATTGTCTTTTACTAACGCGCGCTCGCCTTGGAGGACGTGAATTTCTACGGAGGTTTGTCCGTCAACAGCCGTGCTGTACATTTGCGATCGGCTGGTAGGGATAGTTGTATTGCGCTCAATGACTTTGGTGAATACGCCGCCCAAGGTTTCAAGGCCTAGGGAGAGTGGCGTCACGTCTAGCAGCAGCAAATCTTTGACTTCACCGCCCAAAACTCCGGCTTGAATTGCCGCCCCTACGGCTACAGCTTCGTCAGGATTTACAGATTTATCGGGAGTGACGCCGCCAAAATACTTGCTAATTGCCTCTTGAACTGCCGGAATCCGGGTGGAGCCTCCGACTAAAATAATCCTGTCTATGTCTTTGGGGGTAAGACTTGCGTCTTTGAGGGCTTGAGTCACTGGATCGATCGTCGCCTGCACCAAATGACCTACAAGTTTTTCAAACTGAGCCTTCGATAGTTCCATTTCCAAATGCTTAGGGCCTTTGGAATCAGAGGAAATGAACGGCAGATTAATCGAGGTAGATTGCGAGAGAGAAAGTTCTATTTTGGCTTTTTCTGCCGCTTCTCGGAGTCGCTGCAAAGCCATTTTGTCTTGTGAGAGGTCACTGCTTTCTTGAGTTCGGAAAGCTTCTACGAGCCACTGAACTATGCAGTCGTCGAAGTCGTCTCCGCCGAGATGGTTGTTACCTGCGGTGGCGTTGACTTCAAAAATTCCGTCTCCCAGTTGCAGGATCGAAACGTCGAAAGTACCGCCGCCTAGGTCAAAGACTAAGATTTTCTGTTCAATATTTTGCTTGTCGAGACCGTAGGAAAGAGCAGCCGCCGTCGGTTCGTTGACGATGCGCAGGACTTCTAAACCTGCGATCGTACCTGCGTCTTTAGTAGCTTGCCGCTGAGCATCTGTAAAGTATGCCGGTACTGTAATTACGGCTTGGGTAACAGGTTGTCCCAAATAAGCTTCAGCATCTTGCTTGAGCTTTTGGAGTACCATTGCCGAAATTTCTTGGGGGGTGTGAACCTTGTTCCGAATTTGGACGTTAACGGTGTCGTCTTTGCCTTTGATGCAGGTGTAGGGAGTCCGGGAGCGTTCTTCTTCCGTGTCGTCCCACCTGCGCCCGATAAATCTTTTGATACTGTAGACAGTATTTACAGCATTAGTTACAGCTTGTCGCTTTGCCAGTTGACCTACTAAGCGATCGCCCCCCTTGCCAAATCCTACGATGCTCGGAGTTGTGCGACCCCCCTCGGAATTGGCGATCACGACGGGTTTACCACCCTCTAAAACTGCTACGCAACTGTTAGTCGTGCCTAGGTCAATTCCAATAATTTTCCCCATAGCGCCTCATAAAACTTTGTGGGATGTTTGGAAACCTCCAACTACTACAAGTTGGGGGAGGAAAAACGACTCAGCTTGTTTTTACAAGCATCACCCGACCGCAATTGTAGGAAACAAACTTGATGTCAAGAATGCAATATCAAAGACGGGTAAAAACATTTTTCACAATTTGTTGAGAAAGCGCCGACCTGCTTTTAGTCCTGATTGAAGAACTTGGTGAGTCTCCCGCCTTCGGGCCCCCGAATTCTATTCGGGGGTCAGTGCAGGGCTCAGAATGCGGTAGCTTTTCTCCCGATTAACTTTCCGAACTATCGGGATTTTCATCTGAGGCTACCACAGATAGCCCAGCCGCTGCAACTTTCACTTTGGCGTGCCGCAAGACGCGATCGCCTAGAATGTAGCCGCGTTCTAGTTCTTGGATGATTGTGCCTTCCTCGTGTTCGTCTGTGGGCTCGCTGAGCAGAGCTTCGTGGAGGTTGGGGTCAAACTGTTCGCCTTCTGGGCGCATCGGAGAAACCCCGATTTGCTTGAGGCTATCTACCATTTGCTTGTAAACGCTTTGGTAGCTTTTGTGAATGTTCATTTCGCCGTCTGTTTGTGGCTTGATGTGCGATCGAGCGCGCTCGAAATTATCGATCGCCGGCAACAGGGGCTTGATCGTGACACACCTTGCCTGTAAATCTAACTCTTCTTTTTCCTTTTGTGTGCGCCTGCGGAAGTTGTCAAAATCTGCTGCTAGGCGGAGATTTTGATTTTTTAGCTCTTCTAGTTGAGCGGATGCGGCTTGCAACTGACTTTTTAAAGCCTCTTTTTCATCTGTTACGGAGGCGAGTTCCTTCTTCCAAGACTCGGCCGCGTCTAACTGCGGGCTGTTGGTGGAACTGCCGGTGACGGTTTGCCCGGATGCGTTTGCTGGCGGGCGATCGTCCTGAGCACTTTGATAAGCTCGAGCAAGTTCGAGCTCCCAGTCAGCAGAGCCATTCGAGTTTGCTGGTGCCGGCGGATTTTCGCTTGCCATTGGCGAACCCTCTGGGGTTTCCCCAGTTGAGTTAGGATCTCGATCTTGCTGTTTTTCCTCGTCAATCATAAAAGCTGCGCGACAGAACCCTATCAATTCTAGCAGATACATTTAACCGGGTAAATCGAGAAAACTAGAATTTACTGTATCTGGCACCATCAGATTCAGAGGAAATATCGTGCTGAAGTGGAGACATCTGTCAAAGCTTTCTATATTTTGGGGAAATGACCGTTTGTTATTTTCCTCTCAAATAACCGATTTTGGCGCTAACACCACCTTGATTGTGTTTTAATTTAGGACTGGGGCGATCGCATTTGTACCATGTTTACAAGTTAACTTAAATGCTTTTGTCGAACCTAAAATTTTATTGTTTATTGCCAAATTTTCTGGGTTTGCTGACAAAGATAGTGAATTTAAAATCTATCTTGCTGTTGGAGTTGCAGGTCAAGAAAAAAACTCGCTCGGTGGGAGCGTTTCAAAAATAAAGATCGAGATCGATTTGGAGTGAATGAACCAGCATAGCGGTTTCAAATAAAATCCGACATTCAAAATGAATAAATAATTAGTTAATTTTCCCAATTGACATTTCAAATTTCAACCCGCTCGGGTTAATACTCGGCTAGGGTTAGCTGTCTGCTGGTTGAACCCAGAAAGCAAGTTGTTAATCTTGATGGAAATTCGGCTTGCTGTTTTTGGGATTCGATACAGGAGTCTCTGGGAGCCTCAAATTGTGGCGCGTCAAACGAGCGACCCGATCGGATTATGAAAAATAATGCAACTGTACTCGATCCCAAAAGCGAAACAAGAAGAAAACACCAAAATTATGGTTCTTCCTTACTTGGTATGCTAAACTAACAGTTAAAATGCCAAGTAAGCAAA
>NZ_JAUBOJ010000177.1:0-8232 GCF_036700185.1 Microcoleus sp. BM001215392
ATAACTTATGAGTGAGAATCAGAGATTTACTGCCGAAATGCTTCGCCCCTACAAGCATATTTTCAAAAATTAGATGCAGCCTAAAATATTTAATCAATAATGCTTAATTTAGCAAATCCGCTGCTCAAACTCTATCTAAATTTAATCGGATGGGTAGCGTTTGGATTCATTCTCGGCCGCCTGCTACCAAGAAGTTATTCTACTTATTTAGCCAAGTTTCTGTTCTTTTTTGGCACACCGCTGAGCATTGTTGCTTTTATCCGCCGCGCCAATTTGTCTGGCCCTATTTTGATTGCACCGCTGATAGCTTGGGCGGCAATTCTAGCAGGTGGCGGACTCGCTTGGATTTTGATACATTTCGGCTGGGGCGAGGAACGTTTCAAGACTTTTAATCCAGGCAAAAATACTTCGGAAGCCAAAACCGCTTGGAGTTTGCCGACGCAAGGCAGTTTTTTATTAGCGGCGATGTTTGGTAATACGGGTTTTTTAGGAATTCCCATCACCTTGTCTTTGTTGGGCCCGGAACACTTTGCTTGGGGGTTGTTTTATGACTTGCTGGGCACTGGTACGGCCATCAATTTACTCGGAATTGCGATCGCCTCTAGCTGCGGTAACAGCAATTTGCACCAGCATTGGTTAAGTCCCCTGCGGGCAATTTTGCAGAATCCGGCACTGTGGGCTCTGGGTATGGGATTTGTCTCGCGCAGTTGGCCGCTGCCGGCACCAATCGAAGATTGGTTAACAACTGGTGCTTGGGCTGTAATTAGTTTATCTTTGATTACAATCGGGATGCAGTTGAGCAAGTTGAATTCTTTGCACAATCTCAAACAAGTTTTGAGTTGTCTGGCAATTAAAATGCTGTTAATTCCCTTGGTATTTGGCGCGGGTTTAACGTTTGTTGGTATTGGGGGCCCGCCGCGGCTTGCGCTGGTGCTGCAAATGGCAATGCCTCCGGCTTTTGGTACTACTTTGTTGGCAGAAGTTTTTAATCTCGATCGCGAATTGACCGTAACTGCGATCGGCATCGGCTGCGTTACGTTATTATTCACTATTCCCATCTGGATGCTGTTATTTAGTTTTTAATTAAAATAGAATGTTTTTTACTTTGACAATTGTTTTTATTTGGTGATATAAATCACAAATATTGAGCGATCTATGTCATGTTATTTTTACTTAACAATCAGTGGAGTTGGAAACTGTATTCCCTTCTGTTAAGCTACAAATAGCCCACAGATGAGGCGAATAATAAAAATATGACTACTCAAAATTTTACATTGACAGGTTATGAAATTGTCGATCGCATTTACTCAGGAACTCGCACCCTAGTTTATCGAGGTTTCCGTACTAGCGACAAACAGCCAGTAGCAATCAAAGTCTTGCGCAGCAAGTATCCCAGCTTTAGCGAACTCGTACAATTTCGCAATCAATATACGATCGCCAAAAACCTCAATTTACCCGGAATCATTGAAACCTACAGCTTAGAAGCTTACCAAAACAGCTATGCGCTGGTAATGGAAGACTTCGGGGGAATCTCTCTGAAAGAGTGGAGGGAACAAGGGGAAACTGCGCCGAATTTGAGGGATTTTCTACAAATGGCGATCGACATCACCAATACATTAGATATACTGTGCCGTCACCGCATCATTCACAAAGACATTAAATCCGCCAATATTTTAATTAATCCCCAAACAAAAGAAGTCAAACTAATTGACTTTAGTATTGCATCTTTGCTGCCCAGGGAAACTCAAACCCTGATGAATCCTAACGTACTCGAAGGGACACTCGGCTATTTGTCACCAGAACAAACGGGAAGGATGAATCGCGGCATTGACTACCGCACTGATTTTTACTCGCTAGGCGTCACTTTTTACGAATTGCTGGCGGGAGAATTACCGTTTAAGTCGATCGATCCGATGGAATTGGTACACTGTCATATTGCCAAGCAGCCGCCATCGCTGCATGACATCAAGCCGTCCATCCCGCAGGTACTTTCCGAGATTGTCAGCAAATTGATGGCAAAAAATGCTGAAGACCGCTATCAGAGCGCTTTGGGGCTGAAAGCAGACTTGGAAAATTGTTTGCAGCAATTGAATGAAACGGGTAAAATTGAGAGTTTTGCGATCGGAAAGCGGGATTTGTGCGATCGGTTTATCATACCAGAAAAACTCTACGGACGAGCCACCGAAGTCGCCACATTATTAGCAGCATTCGATCGAGTGAGTACAGGTAGCACTGAAATGATGCTCGTGGCAGGCTTCTCTGGTATTGGTAAAACTGCCATTATCAATGAAGTCCATAAACCAATCGTCAAACAACGGGGCTATTTCATCAAAGGTAAATATGACCAATTTAAGCGTAATATTCCGTTCAGCGCTTTTGTGCAAGCATTTCGAGATTTGATGGCACAATTGCTCTCAGAATCAGACGCACAACTGCAAACATGGAAAACCCAAATTCTCGAAGTTGTTGGAGACAATGGGCAATTTTTGATTGATGTCATTCCAGAACTAGAACGAATTATTGGCACTCAACCCCCAGCTACGGAACTATCAGGAAGTGCCGCCCAAAACCGCTTCAATCTGCTGATGCAAAAATTTGTGCAAATCTTCACCAGCATTGAACATCCCTTAGTGATATTTTTGGATGACTTGCAATGGGCAGATTCCGCGTCGCTAAAATTGCTGCAATTGTTGATGTCAGAAACAGGATATTTATTGATATTGGGTGCATATCGGGATAATGAAGTCTCACCAGCTCACCCATTCATGCTCACCGTAGATGAAATTATCAAAACTGGGTCTATAGTTAATACAATTACGCTGCAACCATTAAGTCTAGTCGATCTAAATCAATTGGTGGCGGATACGCTCAATTGCGAATTATTGCTTGCCCAACCTCTCACCGAATTAGTATCCACAAAAACCAAAGGCAATCCCTTTTTTGCCACTCAATTTCTTAAGGCATTGCATGACGATCGACAGATTACCTTTGACCTCCCTCAGTCCCCCACCCCCCTTTCATCCCCCCTTGGCAAGGGGGGACAGAGGGGGGTAACGGGAGGGTGGCAGTGTAATATTGCTCAAGTCAAGGCATTAGCACTAACTGATGATGTGGTGGAGTTTATGGCCGTGCAATTGCAGAAATTGCTGACACAAACTCAGGATGTTCTCAAACTAGCAGCTTGTATTGGCGCAGAGTTTGATTTGAATACATTGGCGATCGTTTCTGAACAATCTCCTGAAGATGCAGCGGCGGCACTATGGAAAGCGTTGCAAGAAGGTTTGATTATCCCAACAACCGAAATCTATAAATTTTTTACCCAATCGGATACTGCTTCACAAATGAACGCAGTTGTCAACCCGATTTATCGCTTTTTGCACGATCGCGTTCAACAAGCAGCTTATTCTCTAATTCCTGACGACCAAAAACAGACGACTCATTACCAAATCGGGCAACTTCTTTTACAACAGATTTCGCCAGCAGCAAGAGAAGACCGTATTTTTGAACTGGTAAATCAATTAAATTATGGAACTGATTTAATTACCCAAAAAACAGAACGAGAACAATTAGCCCAACTCAATCTGATAGCCTGTCGCAAAGCCAAAAGTGCCACCGCCTATCAAGCCGGGCGTCAATATGCCAGCACTGGATTAGCATTGCTAGGAGAAAGTGCTTGGCAGCAGCAATATCAAATGACGCTATCATTCCATGACGATGCGGCGGAGTTGGCTTCACTATGTGGTGATTTTGAAGCGATGGAACAGTTGATTGAAACGGTCATCGCCCAGGCACACTCTTTACTGGAACAGGTCAATGTCTATCGGATTAGAATTCAAGTAAATACTACCCAAAACAGACTGGCTGAAGCAATTGCGATCGGGACTCAAATCCTGCAAAAGTTGGGCGTAGTGATTCCCGAAACACCGACACCAGCAGATATTCAACAGTCAATCCAAGAGATTAGCGAATTGATTGGAGACAGGAAAATTGCAGATTTTGTTCACCTGCCAGTGATGACAGATGCCAACAAAATTGCGATTATTCAAGTTGCTAGAAGCCTCATGTCAGCAGCTTCCATGTCTGGATCTCCCTTATTCCCTTTAATGACTGCCTTGTCAGTCAAATTATCCCTGCGACATGGCAACATAATAGTTTCAGCTTATAACTATGCTTGCTATAGCATCGTGATCTGTAATATCTTACAAGACGTGGATTTAGCAGTAGAGTTTGGTCAGTTAGCACTCCAAGTCGCCTTGAAACTAAATGACAAATCGATTAAACCTGAATTATTCATGATTTTGGCAATGTTTATTTTGCATCGCAAAGCTAACGCCAGAGAAACTTTACCACTCTTACAAGAAGCCTATACGATTGGACTAGAAGTCGGCAACCTAGAGTTTGCTGGATATAATGCCAGCATTTTTTGTATGTATTCTTTTTGGGTAGGGCAGAATCTGACAACCTTGGAGCAAGATATTCGCGCCTATTGCAATGAGTTAGTTCAACTGAACCAATTGACCGCAGTCAATCTCTCTCGCATCCATTGGCAAGCTTTCTTAAATTTGCTGGGCTTTACAGAGTCTCCCAGTATTTTGTCTGGAGAAATTTTGCAAGAGACGGAATTTCTGAGCCTGCTGCAATCAACCAATGATATTAATGCCTTGTTTTTATTTAAGTTGTATCAGTTGATGCTTTGCTACTTGTTTGGAGAAATTGAACAAGCCCGAAACCATGCAATTGAGGTCAGACACTATTTAATGACAGCAGTGGGAGTGTTGACTGAACCCGCATTTTATTTGTATGATTCTCTTGTTGCTCTGGCACATTTAAACCCACAGTTAGATAAACAATCAGAAGCATGGCAACGTTTAGCACAAAACCAAATTCAGTTACAGCGTTGGGCGCACCAGGCTCCCATGAATCATCAGCATAAAGTTGACTTAGTAGAAGCTGAAAAATGTCGAGTTTTAGGACAGAAAGCCGAAGCAATTGAGCTATACGACAAGGCGATCGCCGGAGCCAAAGAAAACAGCTACATCCAAGAAGAAGCCCTAGCTAACGAACTCGCCGCCAAATTTTACCTCGACTGGGGCAAAGAAAAAGTCGCCGCTGGTTATATGCAGGAAGCCTACTACTGCTATGCCCGCTGGGGTGCCAAAGCCAAAATCGACGAGCTCGAAACCCGCTATCCCCAACTGCTGCAACCGATTCTGCTACAAGCTAACCAACCGTCGAGTATTTTAGAAACCCTAGCCCGGATCGCTACCTCTGCCAACTCTATCCACTCCAATACCCGCAAGACAAGTACCAGCAACAGCCTCAACCACACCCTAGATTTTGCTGCCTTGCTAAAAGTCTCTCAAACCCTATCGAGCACGATCGAACTCGATGAGTTGCTGCAAATCCTAACTCAGACGATGCTGGAAAATTCTGGAGCAAATAAATGTGCATTGATGCTACCTCAAGAAGGCGAATGGCGAGTGCGGGTGATCGCGGATCTCGAACAAATCACCCTGCCAACTGTGCCGCTGGAAAACAATGCCAGTGTTCCCGTCAAACTGATCCAGTATGTCAAAAATACTTTGACTGCGATCGCGATCGACGATCTCGATACACATTTACCTGTAATTGCCAATTATTTGAGTCAACATCAGCCCAAGAGCGTGTTGTGTTTGCCAATTCTCGATCGGGGAAATTTGGTGGGAATTTTATATTTGGAAAATCGGAGCACGAGTGGCGTGTTTACGGGCGATCGCATTCTCATTCTCAACTTCCTCTGCACCCAAGCTGCTATTTCCCTGGAAAATGCTCGCCTCTACCGCCAAGCTCAGCAGATGTTGGAAGATTTACAACAAGCTCAATTGCAACTAATCCAAAGCGAAAAAATGTCGGCTTTGGGCAATCTGGTAGCTGGAGTCGCCCACGAAATCAATAATCCCATTGGTTGTATTGTCGGCAATGTTGGCGCCGCCCAAGATTATATCAATGACTTGTTAAACATTATCGATCTCTACGGCGATAAATTTCCTCAACCGGGAGTGGAAATTGAAGATGAATTAGAAGAGCTCGACATTGACTACGTTCGAGAAGATTTACCGAAGTTAATTAAAGCGATGAAAGATGGGGGCGATCGTATCAAATCCATCAGCCAAAGTCTCCGGACTTTCTCCCGCGCCGATAGCGATATCAAGCAAAAATTTAACCTGCACGATGGCATTGATAGCACTTTATTAATTCTGCGCCATCGTCTCAAAGCTAACGAAAATCGTCCGGCGATTGAAGTTGTGACTGAGTACGGCAATCTTCCCGAAATCGCTTGTTTTCCCGGACAGTTAAACCAAGTGTTTATGAATATTTTGGGGAATGCGATCGATGCTTTAGATGAATCAAATCAGGGACGCAGTTTTGACCAGATTCAAGCCAAGCCCAATCGAATTACAATTCGGACGACTGTAGAAAAAGCTGGAGTGAAAATTGCGATCGCCGATAACGGTAAGGGCATACCAGAAAATGTTAAGTCTCGAATTTTTGACCATCTATTTACGACAAAATCTGTAGGCAAAGGCACGGGATTGGGATTGGCGATCGCCCGTCAGATCGTAGTCGAGAAACATGGCGGTGCGATCGAGGTGAATTCCTATCTGGGAAAGGGGACTGAATTTGCGATCGCGTTACCTGTTAGCGCAGAAAGTCATTAGTCGTTGGTCATCAGTCAGAAGTGCGATCGTCCCCCGCGAGCGAACATTCGTCATTAGTGATGATAGCGGTTTTAAACTATTCAAACCTATTTGCCGATCGCCACTCCAGACACTGGCAAAATTTCCCGCGCCCCGATCGCAAATTGACAAAATCTCAACTATGCTAACGTAGGCAAGCAGCAATGCCTTGTCACGCAGGCGATTGACATACTTTAAAACAATTTATTTTATTGAGGAGCGGTGTATTCCCTATGGCAAACCTGATCGGCACGGACAGCAACGACTTTATTCTAGGAACTCCGCAGAGCGATCGAATTCGCGGCTTAGATGGCGATGATACCCTCCTGGGTGCATCAGGAGATGACACCCTAGAGGGAGACGGCGGCAACGATCAGCTTCTCGGAGGCGACGGAGCAGATTCGCTGTTTGGGGGTGAAGGAAATGACGAACTAATCGGCAACCAAGGCCGCGATTTTCTTTCCGGCGGCAATGGCGACGACTCACTCCGAGGCGGTTTGGGCAACGACAGCCTCGACGGCAACGACGGGTTAGACAGTTTGTTGGGAGACGCAGGGGACGACTTGCTTCGCGGCAATGCGGGCAATGATGTGATTGCCGGCGGTACTGGGAACGACACCCTCAGAGGCAGTGAGGGCGACGATTCTGTGTTTGGCAATGGTGATGACGACTATCTGTACGGAGATGTGGGGAACGATTCTCTTAACGGCGGTCTCGGCAGGGATCAACTGTTTGGCGGTGATGGGAATGACTACTTTCTCGCAGGCGACGGCGACGACACTTTGTACGGCAATGCCGGCACTGATTTGCTCTATGGAGAGTCCGGCAACGACCAACTATTCGGTGGCAAGGCTAACGATACACTGTCTGGCGGCATCGGTTTGGATACGATTCGCGGCGATGAAGGCGATGACTGCTTGATGGGAGATGAAGGCAGCGACTACCTGTTTGGCGGCAAAGGTAATGATGTTCTCGATGGCGGTTTTGGCGATGATTCCTTGGCCGGAGGTCTCGGCGACGATACAATTTTGGGCAGTTTCGGCAATGACAATTTATTTGGGGCAGAGGGTAATGATTCTCTGATCGGAGGTGAGGGTTCGGATACTCTGACGGGCGGCAGCGGCAGCGATGTCTTTGGATTGGGAGCTGGGCCTGGAAGTTTGGCTTTAATTACTGATTACAATGAGGCAGAGGATTTCTTTGGACTGCCGACGACTTTATCTTTCGGTCAACTGCAAATTAGCCAAGGTAACGGCGCAAATGTCCGAGATACGGTAATTGCGATCGACGGTAAGCTGTTAGCAATTTTGGTCAACACTCCGTCTGGGCTGATCGATGCCAATGATTTTGTCGCTGTGACTGGGACGTTTAGCCCTAGGCTGATTCCAACGACGACGACGACTACTACTACGACTACGACTACGATTAGAACCGGAACTCCGACTCCAACCCCAACGGAAGCTACGACTCCGACTCCGACAACTACGACTCCGACTCCGACAACTACGACTCCGAC
>NZ_JAUBOJ010000177.1:8332-13987 GCF_036700185.1 Microcoleus sp. BM001215392
CTCCGACTCCGACAACTACGACTCCGACTCCGACAACTACGACTCCGACTCCGACGGCTACGACTCCGACTCCGACGGCTTCGAGGATTCCGACTGCGCCGACTGTTACGGCACCTGATTCGATGGTGTCAATTAAGTCTATCGCCCCGACGCCTATTCCGGGACTGTTACCAATCCCTGGCCAAACGCCGATATTTCCGATATTTGTGCCGAACCCGATAGCGGTACCTCCTACACATTTCGGGTTCTAGGTGCGATCGTGCAGCTCTGTGATGAGTTTTGAGTTAATGTAAAACTTACAAACTCAAAACTCATCACTCAAAACTATTTCAAGCCTTCCTCAGTCTCGGCCGAGTGTTCTGGTGACTCGGGCGAATTGTTTTCTAGGGGAGATAATTGTTGGGCGTACCCCAAGATCGATCGAAGTTTCATGCGGTGGATGTAAGGCCAGCCGCCATTGGCTTCAATATTCCTGAGCAGTTTGTAAAGTGCTTGGCGGTTGTCGGGAAAAGACGCTTGGAACAAACCGTCGCGTATTTCCCGGTGCGAAGCTTCCAACGCCCGCAGCAAACCCAAAAGTAGCACGCTGTCTCCCTGACAACTTTCGGCTAAAGTCCGAAGCGCCTCTGTCAGCGATTGCAGTTGAGACTGCAACTTTTCTGACTCTAAATCTTTGCCGTTGTCCATACCGCTGCTTCCTGTGAAATCTACAAGGCCTCTGTGCCCGGCCGCTGGTGTCAGCCGACTAATCAAGCTAGTGGCGATCGTCATTCGGGGGCAATAAGCAAAGTAACTTAAGTAGGTTGACGATCGCAATATTAATTTGCAGTCTAAGTCAAGAAAAGAGCACAACCCGTCGTAGGATGTGTATTGGGCTGCGATCCGAACTTGATTGAGAAATCAAAAGTTATTGCTTATTTTTACTGCACTGCGCCAGATTTTTTTAGTCAATGCCGGTGTGGGTGAAGTGAGGGATCAGGATCTAAATGCTACCCGAGGCGCTGGCCTAGCCTGCCGGCGGGCAATTATATTTTGCTCGAACTAGGGCTTTTTCTTAATATAATCCGATGTTGGATATTGAGGTTGGCAATGAAATATCGTGCTTTAATTGTTGCACTTTTAGCATTTTGCATGAGTGCGCTGGTTGCTTGTTCTTCTGCTCCTGACACGACGGTGGCGACTACCGAGTTGCTCACCTACGACGAGATTAGAGGTACGGGATTGGCTAATAACTGCCCTAGCTTGGCAGAAACTTCTCGCGGTTCGATCCCCATCGAAGCGGGCGGCACCTATAAACTGACTGGTATGTGTTTGCAGCCGACAACTTATTTTGTGAAGGAAGAACCTGCAAACAAACGCCAAGAAGCCGAATTTGTTCCTGGTAAATTGCTGACGCGGTTCACGTCGAGCATTGACCAAGTTCAAGGTACGCTCAAGGTTGGTAATGACGGCACTCTGACTTTTAAAGAAGAGGACGGCTTGGACTTTCAAGCGATTACGATTCAGTTACCGGGGGGAGAGCAAGTACCTTTCTTGTTCACTATTAAACAGTTAGTAGCCAGTTCCGATCCCGGAGTAGTTGCTATCAATACTTCTACGGATCTCAAAGGCGACTTTAACGTTCCTTCTTACCGCAGCGCGGGCTTTTTAGACCCTAAAGCTCGCGGTGTATCGACGGGCTACGACAATGCTGTAGCGCTGCCGGCGACAGACAACTCCAAGCTGAATCGGTCTAACGTTAAGCTGGCTGACACCCGCAGCAGAGCGGGCAAAATTTCTCTCCAAGTTGCTAAAGTCAACAGCGCCACTGGCGAAATTGGCGGGATTTTTGAGAGTACACAGCCTTCTGATACTGATTTGGGAGCTAGACCTGCTCTGGACGTGAAAATTCGCGGTTTGTTTTACGCTCGCATTGAGCCTTCTGTGTCCTAACATTGCCTTTGTCGATCGATCCTCTACGTTGGCGCAGCCCCCGTAGGGGCGGGCTTTGGGTTCGATCGCTTCGCTAACGCCAACAAATTTGAGCAGTTTTTTGCCCTAAAGCTGCTGCTCGCCGTTCATTAGCCAACAGTCTTGAGCACCATAACTGAAGACTGTTGACTAATGACTAAATTTATGATTACAGTGTTATTACGTTGCCAGTTATTAAACAACGATTTTTAATTAGTTAAAGTATTGCGATCTAACAAATTTCCGATTATAATGTGGTGTGAAAAATCAACACCAGTAAAAATACGGGTGTTGCTGAACAATTTCCGACGATCCAGACCAAAAACTGATACAAGCTGTGACGATATTGAGGGTAAATTTCAAAATTTGAGACGGGTTTTGAATCTCCCAAATTATTAATCTGTGGAGTAAATCTCAAATCGAAAAATGTAAAAATGGAAAATCTGCGATCGACTGACAGGCGCCAAATCACAGCGCAGTCGCAAAGTTAAACGGATGTGTCCTCCGTCACAGGTATCAAGTGCTAGGATTACACCACCTCAAGATATTTTTTTTAGACTAGATTAAAAACTACGTCTAAAGCAACATCAGTCCCCTGCTCTACCAACCCTTATGCAACCATGTCTACCACAGTCCCGAACGACCTAAAAAGCGAAAATTTGCAATTGTTGCGCCAGTACCAACATTCTGGATCGAATGAAGTCCGCAATCAGTTAGTTCAACTGAATATTGGACTTGTGAGAAAAGAAGTTTATCACTGGATCAACCAGTGCGGTGAAAGCTACGACGATTTGCTGCAAGTGGGGTGCATTGGGCTGATCGGGGCGATCGAGCGATTTGATATCTCGAAGGGACACGCTTTTAGTTCCTTTGCAATTCCCTATATTCGGGGAGAAATTCAGCACTACTTGCGGGACAAAAGCCCTGTTGTGCGAGTTCCCCGCCACTGGCTGACCCTGGAACGCAAATCGGTCGCAGCAATCAAAGATTTGCAAGTACAGTTCAACCGCAAACCTACGGATGCTGAAGTCGCAGCAGCGCTTGAGGTGTCTGTAGCAGAATGGCAAGAAATTAAGTTAGCGCATCTAAATCGATCGCCTCTGAGTTTGGACGCGCCGATGCAAGATGAAGATGAGGGCGCGACTTGTCTGGGAGAATTGGTGCCCGATAGTAAGTATCGGAGTTTTCAGTTGGCGCAAGAGGATCAAATTCGCGTACAGCAAGCTTTGGCGATGTTGGAACAACGGACTCGGGAGATATTGGAGTTTGTTTTTCTGTACGATTTGACACAGAAGGAAACGGCCGAACGCTTGGGTATCAGCGCGGTGACTGTTTCTCGGCGAGTGAAGAAAGGGCTGGATTTGCTGAAGGAAATTATGACCAAACAGCTTTAGTCAGTTGACAGTTGGCAGTTGGCAGTTGGCAGTGGTGAGTAGTCAGTGGTGAGTAGTCAGTTACTATCAATGACCAATGACCAATGACCCATGATATCATGTCCGGTCGATTACGATAACAAAAACGGTTCGTAGTGCGGACTTCAGTCCGCAAAATGCTGCGGACTTCAGTCCGCACTACGAACGAATATTATTGCTGTTAATCGATCGGACACGATATGACTAATTTTTAGATGTTGCGAACAAATTTATCGAGCCTTTCTACGGCTTTTTTAATTGTGCCTAAATCGGTGGCATAAGACAAGCGAATGTGGTCGTCTGCACCAAACGCAATCCCGGGAATAACTGCGACTTGATGCTGTTCTAAGAAAGCATCGCAAAATTGTAGAGAAGTCATTCCTGTTTTGCTGATATTGACAAACATATAGAAAGCGCCGTCTGGTTTGATGCAGCTAATTCCAGGGATCGCATCGAGCAATTCAAATATTACCTCACGCCGATCGGCAAAAGCTAGTCGCATTTTTTCCACAGACTCTTGGCTGCTTTCCAAAGCTGCGATCGCCCCGTACTGTGCAAAGGTACACACGTTTGAGGTACTGTGTCCTTGAATGGTGCTGGTGGCTTTGATTAATGCGATCGGCCCAGCTAAATAGCCAATGCGCCAGCCTGTCATCGAGTAACCCTTGGCAAAACCGCTGCTGACGATCGTGCGATCGAATATTTCTTTACCTAGGGAACCGATGCTGACGTGTTGAGCGCCGTCATATATAATTTTTTCGTAAATTTCGTCCGAAACGACTAAAATATCTCGATCGACTATCACCTCGGCCAGGGCTTTAATTTCCGCTGGAGTGTAGACCATTCCCGTCGGGTTAGAAGGCGTATTCAGCACAAATAACTTGGTTTTGGGAGTAATCGCTGCACTCAGTTGTTCCGGTGTAATTTTATATCCTGTAGAAGCATCCGTCCGTACAATTACGGGCTTGCCGCTGGCGAGTTTGACCATTTCTGGATAGCTGAGCCAGTAGGGAGCCGGAATAATTACTTCATCTCCCGGCTCGATCAGAGCCATCATCAGATTGTAGAGCGAATGTTTGCCACCGTTGGTGACAATGATATTTTCCGGTTGATAGTGGAGATTGTTGTCGTCGTGGAGTTTGCGGGCGATCGCAGATTTTAACTGCGCTTCCCCAGCCACAGGGCCGTACTTAGTCTTCCCCGCGTCCAAAGCTTGCTTTGCCGCCGCTTTAATGTGTTCGGGGGTATCAAAGTCTGGTTCTCCGGTGCTCAAACTACATACATCAATCCCTTCGGCCCTCATAGCTTTTGCCTTAGCTGCGATCGCCAAGGTTATAGAAGGAGGAACCTCACCCACTCGTGCTGCCAACTTGATCATTGGATTTTAGATATTATATTTTTGACTTTAGATCATAGGTTGACAAATCTTGATATTCAACCCTGTTGTTAGGAAATTATGACATTTGTTTACATAGTACGTAAAGCATTCAGCAATTAAAAAATTAAAACTAACGAAGTTCTTAGTTTTAATTTTTATTTTTAAATTTAAAATTTTGACGTTATGATTGTAGCATTTTTGATGCCTCGTTACCCTCAACGTCGATCTGCAAGCTTATGGATCTCAAATCTCTGATTCGCGACATTCCAGATTTCCCCAAGCCGGGAATTATGTTTCGAGACATTACAACTTTGCTCTGCAACCCGCAAGGACTGAGCTACACTATTGACAGTTTAGCCGAAAAATGCTCTGCAATGTCTGCTGACTATGTGGTGGGCATGGAATCGCGGGGCTTTATTTTTGGCACGCCTTTGGCTTATAAAATGGGAGTGGGCTTTATTCCCGTCCGCAAACCGGGGAAACTACCTGGAGAAATTTATTTTGCTGAGTACGAGTTGGAGTATGGTGTCGATCGACTGGAGATGCACCGAGATGCGATGAAGGCCGGCAGCCGGGTGCTGATTGTGGATGATTTAATCGCCACTGGCGGAACAGCGGCCGCGACGGCTAAGTTGTTGGAGCAAGCGGGCTGCGAGCTTGTCGGTTTTGCTTTTGTCATCGAATTGCTGGCTTTGGGCGGGAGGCAGAAATTGCCGGATGTGCCGATCGTCACGCTAGTCGAGTATTAGAAATATGTAGTTTGGGTTGAGGTCACGAAACCCAACTCTTGATTTAAAATAAGGTGTTGGGTGAGTGGATCTCATTTTTGCAAATATATTCGTATGGGCTCTCGCATTTCGGCAGTAAATCTCTGGTTCTCACTAATAAATTGTCTGCCGAAATGCGAGAGCCCTT
>NZ_JAUBOJ010000178.1:0-13966 GCF_036700185.1 Microcoleus sp. BM001215392
GATTACTCACAAGAAACATAAGAACCTTGATAATTTGATAGTCATGTGGGTGAGAAACCTGATTAGGAATCAAATCCCACCCTCCAGGTGCAGGAGTGAAAGCACACAGAGCGCAGTGAAAAACTGCGTCCCCCAGGGTAGCGACTAGCCATCAATCCCTGAAGCGGGGGTGAAAGGTGTAAATACTCGAAGCCTAATCCGGTATCCATCAAGCAAAGAGTTCACGAGTAGGAATACGAAGGTATGTTTGAACCATCGTTAGGAATAACCAGCGAAATCAGGCTGATACGCTGGGAGTCCCAAAAGGGCAAGGATAATGGGGAGTTGGCAAGTCCAGGGTGACCAACAAGCACTTCCTCTAAACCCGGTGGAGAGTACCGCTCTAACAACTCAAAGAATGACTATCAGAAACGAAGTAACCTACCTTCTGTTCTCAGTCGGCAACGATTGAGTAGGTGCTAACCAATACGAAGGATAGGAAAGATTGATTCAGAAGCAAACGCCTGACTGTAATGGGGAGGATAAGCAGACGGAATCACGGTGAATTGGAAGATAAAGTTTCCAGTAGCAGTAAATATGTCTAATACGAGTTTAAAGACTACGGGGGAATGGCACTCGCTCAACTGGCGCAAGCTAGAACGGAGAGTGTACAAGCTGCAACGCCCGAATTTATCGAGCCTCTGGTCGAGGTGATGTGAAAACATATCGGCGACTCCAAAAAACGTTGATGAATTCTTGGTCAGCAAGAGTACTAGCGGTGCGTAGAGTTACCCAGGACAATCGGGGCAAAAAGACGGCAGGTGTGGATGGCGTGAAATCGCTGACCCCAAAGCAACGACTGAACCTCACGAGTCAACTCAAACTGGGTTCAAAGGTCTGTCCAACCAGGCGGGTATGGATTCCCAAGCTAGGAACGGAAGAGAAACGACCTTTAGGAATACCTACCATCAAAGACCGCGCCTTGCAAGCACTTACCAAACTGGCATTAGAACCAGAATGGGAAGCGCGATTTGAACCTAACTCATACGGTTTCAGAGAGGGAAGGTCATGTCATGATGCCATCGAGGCAATTTTTAACGCCATCAGATTCAAACCAAAATTTGTACTTGATGCGGATATCTCAAAATGCTTCGACTGTATCGACCATCAAGCACTACTGTTAAAACTAAATACCTCTCCCACCATTCGCCGTCAAATCCGTGCGTGGTTAAAAGCGGGGGTAATAGACGGAAAACATTTGGTGCCAACATCTGAGGGCACACCACAAGGCGGCTGTCTGTCGCCATTGTTGGCGAATATTGCCCTCCACGGGATGGAAAACCGGATTAAACAAGCCTTTCCAAAACGAACGATTGTCAAGAAAGGTAAGTATGCTGGCTCTCAATTAGGAGCTACATTAATCAGGTATGCCGATGACTTCCTCATTCTTCATGAAGACATCACCGTTGTCCAAAGATGCCGAGAAATTATCTCGGAATGGTTAAAAGACATTGGCTTAGAATTGAAACCGAGTAAAACCAGACTGACGCATACTCTTTCAACATTTGAAGGCAAAAAACCAGGATTTGACTTCCTCGGATTTAACATTCGTCAGTTCCCGAAAGGAAAACACCAATCTGGTAAAAATACTCGAGGGGAAAAACTAGGTTTCAAGACTATCATCAGCCCCAGTCAAGAAAAAGTTCAGGCACACTATGACCATCTAGCGAAGGAAATTGATGCCCATAAATCAGCACCGCAAGCGGGATTGATTAAAAGATTAAACCCCATCATCAGGGGTTGGGCTAACTACTTTGCGACAGTCGTCAGTAAAGAAATTTACGCCAGATTGGATGATTTGGTGTATCGAAAACTTGTCTCTTGGGCAAAATATCGTCATTTCAAGAAATCAAAGACCTGGGTGTCAAAGAAATATTGGCATTCTATTGATGGTGATAACTGGGTATTTGCTACCATCAAAGAAGGGAGTAATCCACTGCGTTTAATCGACCATAGCCGCATTAAAATAGTGCGTCATGTGAAAGTCAAAGGCGCAGCATCCCCTTTTGATGGAAATTTAGTTTATTGGAGTACCAGAACGGGCAATAACCCAGAAATGCCAAAAAGAGTTTCATCACTTTTGAAATGGCAAAAGGGAAAATGTGCCTGCTGCCGATTGTTCTTTCGTGAAAACGATGTAATGGAAATTGACCACATTATCCCTAAATCGCAAGGTGGAAAGGATGAGTATCAAAATTGGCAACTCCTTCACAGACATTGCCACGATGTAAAGACTACCAGTGATGGCAGTCTAGGCACCAAATCTGGCTGTAATAGTGTCAAGCCTAAACCCACCAAGAGACTGACAAAGGTCGAGGAAAAATGGGTAATGAGGTATGTATGATAAGCACCATACCACTGAGGAGCGGAATGAAGGGAAACTTTCACGTTCCGTTTTGGAGACCAGCGGGATTGGTGACAGTCTCGCTGAGTTTAATCGCTCATGCCATGATGCGATAGAGCAAATATTCACGGTAATTAGTCAGAAATCTAAATACGTGCTAGATGCTGACATTGCCAAGTGTTTCGACCGCATCGACCATGAAGCACTGCTCAAAAAATTAAATACATTCCCCACCATCCGCCGACAAGTTCGAGCCTGGTTAAAAGCGGGAGTGATGGATGATAAGCAGTTGTTTCCAACATCTGAGGGTACGCCACAGGGCGGGGTAATTTCTCCACTACTGGCAAATATTGCCCTCCACGGGATGGAAGAACGAATTAAAAAGTATGCTGATACTTTGCCCACCCGAAGTGGTCATGGTAAGCGGGACAACCGTAAAAGCCTAAGCCTAATTCGTTATGCCGATGACTTCGTTATTCTTCACGAAGACATAACCGTTGTTCAAAGATGTAAAGAGATTATCTCTGAATGGTTACAAGGCATGGGTTTAGAACTAAAACCCAGCAAAACGAGACTTACTCACACTCTCAACCAGTATGAGCAAGAAAAACCAGGGTTCGATTTCCTTGGTTTTAGGATACAACAATTCACTGTTGGAAAGTATCACTCTAATCAGGGTTTTAAAACAATCATCACCCCAAGTAAGCATTCGCAAAAGGTACATTACGATCAAATCGCTAGTGTTATCGAAGCCCATAAGGCAGCACCACAAGTGGCGCTAATCAACCATCTAAACCCAATCATTAGGGGATGGGCAAACTACTATGCGACTGTGGTAAGTAAGGTGGCTTACTCAGATATCGATAGCCTCACGTACCAAAAGTTAAGCGCTTGGGCAAAACGCCGCCACCCAAAAAAGAGCAGGGAATGGGTGTCAAACAAATATTGGCATTCCATAGGCGGTGATAACTGGGTATTCGTAACGAAGAAGGATGGATTAACCTCATTTCGGTTACTTGACCATGCCGTCACCCCAATAGTGCGTCATGTGAAAGTTAAAGGCGAATCGTCACCATACGACGGAAACCTAGTTTATTGGAGTTCAAGAATGGGTAAAAACCCGGAAATGCCGTCTAGAGTGGCAACGCTCCTGAAAAAGCAAAAAGGGAAATGCACCCACTGCGATTTGTTCTTCCGTGAAGATGATGTAATGGAAGTTGACCATATCATCCCCAAATCGAAAGGTAAAAAGGATGAGTATAAAAATCTTCAACTTCTACATAGACATTGCCATGATATAAAGACAGCCAATGATGGCAGTTCTGGCAGCAAATCCGACTGCAACAGTGTCGAGCCTAAACCCACCAAAAGACTTGAAAGAGTCGAGGATAAATGGGTAATGAGGTATGCGTAACAAGCACCAAATCATTGAGGAGCCGTGTGAAATTAAAGTTTCATGCACGGTTTTGAAGACCAACGGGGCTGGTGACAGTCTCGTTGAGTTTAATGGTGACAGGCAGTACAAAGGGCTATTAAGTTTTCTGGGCGATTGTCTTCCGGTATTCGATTGCGGTGGTGCACCGTCAAAGTTAACTTTAAGCGTTCGGATTTGGTTAAGTCACTTTTCTTACCGGGTCGGAGGCATTGTTGGCGGCACTTAGTGCAGCGCCATCCCGCACTTTCTTTTACTGAGAATGCAATCTCTTGCCAATTGTCGGGATACCTTTTGGGTTTTATCATAGCTCATTTCTCACAATATGACGATCGCTTTTATTGCCATCACTCAGAAGCCATCAAGTCAAAGAGTGCTGTAAATTTCCTTAATATTCCATATCTCTTAACGCCTTCCTCACTATTATTTCATGCTTGTCTCACTTAAGAGCGATCGCCATCCAGAACGCACAAAGTACAGAAAGTTGCATCAGGCGAAGATTGGGAGAAAAGCGATCGCTCAAAAATAGTCCTTTGAAGTTCTGAAAAATTAGCGATCGCGCGTAGCAACCATTTCAGACTTTTTCGGTACTGTCGTGGCTAATCAAAAATCACCAATAAAAGTCTACTTGCTATTGACATATTTCGCTATTTAAAGTATGAGGATCGATAGCCAGAGAATTTGCGACAACTGCAAATTAATCCTGAACACCATATATCCAGGCTGTACGTAAATATTAAGAGTTTTTAAGCATCTTGCTGTCACACTTGCTTGGGGCGGTGCCTCTGTGTTCGCCCTCAGTGCGATCGCAACTCTATTGTATCTACCTGTCAGACTAGATATTTCGTCATTCGCACGAAAACAGACTCAGGTATAATTTACAGGTGTTACTTTAACTGTATTGGTTGAATTTGCAATAAATGAACTACTACCATCGCAAGCTTTATGCCTTGCTGCACGGCTCAGAAAATCCAGAAACGTTTCTGTCTATAGCCAAACAGTTACAGTGTTTCAGGAGTAATTGGATCGTATATTGGATCTATTATTTTTGCCATGTGCGATCGCCCTTCAGATCGCGTGAATTTTGAAAGGTGACAGACAGCATTCCATTATTTTCACAGGACTTTAACAGGTCTAGGCGCTCCTGTACAAACAGTTTTGCGCCAGTTCTAGTAAAGATTTGTGACAAATATTGGCAGAATGCGTAAAACTTTGTTTAAGCCTCTGATAGATACACAGAAAGTAAAAATCAACTTGTGGAGAAACAAGGATGACCTTATATCAACGCAAACTTTATACATTACTCGTTCGATCAGGATTATTAACAAATACAAGCCCTTATAGCGACAGAATACCTTGCTTATCCAACTGTGCATCTAACCTATCAGAATTGGAGGAGATAAGATGTAGGGCAGAGGAAATTAGCAAAGCTTCCGATCGCGTAAACTTTGAAAACCTATCCCAAACAACCTTCAATACGGCAGATCCTGTTTCAGTGCGGCATCTAATCAGCGGTCAACATCGTACTGTCAAGAATTTACCGCAATTAAGCGATTCAATTATTGATCGGCTCAACGCAGTAGCCGGCAATGATGCTAGAAAAGCGTTTTGGTGGTTGTGGCGCTTTTATCCCCAATATCTAACACAACAGCAGCCAGATGCTTTGCTTTACCCTGCCGATCGCCTGATCCCAGATTGCCCGTTACATAGTTATAACAGTACCGTTTCTGCGATTGCAGGTGCAATTCCTCAAGATTATGTAGAGGAAGACGCAGATAAACATCCTTATTTGTTACTGTTTACCTTCTCACCCGTACAAGAATTTATCAAATCGTCGCGCAAATTCCTTGACTTCTGGGCTGGTTCTTATTTGCTGCATTATTTGAGTGCGAGACTTTGCTGGTACATTGCTCGTGTTTATGGGCCGGATGCGGTGATTACGCCTTCTTTATGGAGTCAGGAAATTATCGATGCGCTCATCGCTAAGCAATATCCTAATTTTCAAACAGACTTTGCTCATTTTCAAGGTGGATCTAATCCAGCGAGTCGATTTCAAGATAGAACATCTACCAGTTTGAGTACAGCTGGTTTTCCGAACGTGATTACAGCAATTGTACCGGGAAAAGTAGCGGCAGAGAAACTTGGAGCAAAGCTGGGCCAGCATTTAAACAAACAATGGCGAAAAATTGCTCTTAAGGTGCGATCGGATATTCGCCATTCTGTCATTGATTATCTAAATGACGAAAGCAAGCAGGATAAAATTGAGGAGTTAATAGTCGAACTTGCCATATCTGAAGGAATATTGGACAGTCCAGACAATCCAAACCGCCACGAACTCGAACAGTGGAAAAAAGAAAGTAGCTGGGAGTGGCGTAAACTTTGGGAGGCGCAAATCGATTGTACTTGGGAACCATACTGGACAGCAGTTCCTCTCGGTCATCCTGAGAGAACGTTCTCAATTACAGGTCAAGAAAACGTTCCGTCTGGCGATCGCGATCGGATTTGGATACAGGATCAGGAAACTATTGCTCCTTCCCGTAACGACCAGCCTACACCAACAGAAGCAGAAGATTTTGCCTATACAGAACTCAACATAGGAACTTGGTGGGCCAACTCTCAAAGCCGGCTGGGACAAGCCATTCAAGCTGTAAAAAATACTCGCAATTGGCGAATTCCTGCTGCACCAGGAGAGCGTTCTACCATATCGGGACAATTTAGCGCCGTTCACCCTCAATTGCGGTATGGTACGCATCAACCACGAAGGGAAAGTGCAGTAAGAGACTTAAGAGAAGGAGCCGGTATGAGTTCTGGTTCTATGCAGTTATTTTGGCAGTTAATGGCGTTAGTTTATCCGGGGTTATTTAATGGTTCGGAAAAATTGAATGCTTTGGAATTGACAAAGCGGATGGCGTGGCAATATGGGGGAGTTGCTAAGTCTCTGGGGATTAAAATAGAAAAGTTAAAAATTACTTTTGAATTGGATGAAGAAGATACCGAAGCTATGGGATATCAAACAATAACAACTTCAACTGATATTAACTACGATCGCCTGATTCGTTTTCCAAATCTCAGTTCTATTGCATCAGCGAGATTTGTTCGCGACAATTTGTCACTAGCTCGTAGATATTGGCGAGAAATTGCTAAGTTGATTCAAACTAAACTGCCTAAAGATACAGACAAGTTTGGATCGAAAACTCGTGGCAAAGCTTTTAATATTCCCCAAGTAGATCGCTTTATTAATCCCAACAATAGAGATGGGCAAGATTATAACGGAGTGATGTTCTCTAGCAAATGGCTTGCTGAAGATATGGGTCTGGAAAAAGAACACCTTACAACTTTGCGAGGCTTAGTAAAAGAAGCTCATAAAAAATGCGGCTTTGGTGACAGTTCACCAGCGGATTGGTGGACGATTATTGTAGCTGATGGTGATGGCATGGGTAAGTACGTTAATGGCTCTAAACTCAAGCCTTATCAGGAGTATCTAAACCTTGATGTTTTAAACAGTCAACCCGCGGCGAAATTTAACGAACTGCTGGAAACGCGCAAGCGCATGGGCCCTGCAACTCACGTCGGACTCAATCGCGCCTTGTTAGACTTTTCTAATCGCATCGTACCCTATCTTACTGAACAACGATTTTGTGGCAAGGTTGTTTATAGTGGTGGTGATGATGTATTAGCTGTTTTACCATTAGCAGATTTACCCGAATATCTCCTATCATTGCGGGCAGCTTGGTGTGGAGGTCAAGATCCTTATACAGAAAAAGATCCCAAAATTAGCTTTACTGCCACAGGAGGCTATTGGGAACCCAATCCCAAAAATGATACCCAAAATAGTAATTTTTGCGGACTGCAAAATCGCCCTTTATTTACGATGGGTGAAGGTGCGACAATGAGCGCAGGAATTGTCATTGCTCACAAAAGCGTTCCCTTACCAACGGTACTGGAATCTCTCTGGAGTGCTGAGAAAGATTGCGCTAAGGAGATGCAAGGGGCAACAATAAGTCATAATGAAAAAATTGAACCTAAAGACGGGCTTTGTTTTCGGGTAATTTACGGAGGTGGAAATGTTTTAGAAGCGACGATGAAAGGTCATCTGCTATCTCAGTGGTGGGAGTTTGTTTCTTCGGAAGAACCTAATAATTTAGCACCTGTGCTTTACCGTCTTGCTGAAGAGTTACCGACTCATGCTGCTCTAACTGAAAGCGATCGCCTTTTGACTAAAGCTGCTAAGGTTATTATAAACTCACGAGACGAATCGCTTCCTCAACCTGTGCAAGATGCTCTGTGTGACTGGCTGAATAATTGGGAAGATTGGGCTTATCGCGTTGATATGAATTGGCAACAACTGCGGAAACAAAAACCAGAAGAACCTCAACCCGTAGGTTGCAGCATTCAAGATTTAGCAAAATTGTTGCGATTCAGTGCATTTTGGCTTGATAAGATGGCACAGCAAAATTCATGGGGACAGGTGAGATAATGGAAATGTTCTGGTATGCAATCGAACCTTTAGATGTGCTGTTGTTTCGGGAAGCTAAACCCTTTAGTCCTGGCGAAGGTTCTTGGGCTAAAGGACAGTTTCCACCAATGCCTATTACAGTTTTTCAGGCTTTGCGATCGATTGAAAATTTCTATGGGAACAAAAAGGAAGAGAAGCGGCGCGATCTAAATTTTATTGGCCCGTTTCTGATGGACGATAAAAATCAGCTTTGGCTACCAACTCCTAAAGATTTGTGCTGTATTCGTTTAGTAGGGGACAGGAGCAATCCCGAATACAGCAAAGATCACGTGGAAGATTGGGATAAGCTGGTACGGATCGTTCCCGTTAAACAAGATTGGGAAGATTCGGACTGGAGACATATCTCTTTTGATAATCGAGAATTACCGCCAATGGTGCCACCTCGGTTGCCAGAGGGGAACTATAGCAAGAGACAAAAGCCTTGGATTTCTCAAATTGTGGCACGGGGTTTAGCAATGCAAAATCAATTGCCAGAATTTATTTGTGGCAGTCCCAAACCTTGGATGAAAGCACAAGCATTATCTCAATATCTTCAGGGAGAAATTACTACATCACCCGATGATTTTTGCAACGATCCTTGGTCAGTGCAGATATTACCACACATTCACATGGAAAGTGGAGCGAGACAAGTACGAGATAGCGATGGTTATTTTACGGAAGTGGCGATTCGTTTAAAACCGGGGTGGAAGTTGGTAGCGGGTATTACCAAGAAAATACCAGAAACTAAAGTAGTAAGTTTGGGAGGTGAAAACGAAACACCAGAAACCAAAGAGGAAACACCAGAAACTAAAGTAATTCGTTTGGGAGGTGAAGGGCATCGTGCTTTAGTTGTGCCATTGAAAGATTGGCAGGGATGGCAAGATTTGGAGAAGTTTCTAACTCCGAATTCGGAGAGTAAAGTTGCTTATTTGCTCACGCCGGGACTTGCTCGTGCGGAAATTGATGCGCCAGTTTATGGTGCTTATCCTCACGAGTGGCGCGATCGCCTTGCTGGATGTGCCACCAGTCGCCCGTTGCTGTGGGGTGGAGTGTCGAGTATTAAAAGGCGGGCAAATTCTCAACAGGAAGGGAAATTAGAATTTTCCTTGTTGCCGCAACGGGCTTTTGTGCCGCCGGGGACGGTTTATGTGTTTAAGGAATTGCAAACTTCTGGGTCTTTGTTGTTACCTAATGCAGAGGAGAATAACACGGACAAGGAATGGGTAAAAACTTTCAGAACGTTGAATTACGGAATGTTATTGTGGAGGCATAAAAATGACTAATCTTGCTTATTTATATTTACTCTCGCCACTACATACTGGCGGTACTAGCCAGGAAGGAAATATTGTTGGTATTGCGAGGGAAGCGCACACAAATTTTCCTTATTTGCCTTCTAGCAGTATTCGGGGAAGATTGCGATCGAATGTCGAAGCGATACCTAATAATCCTGATTCGACTGGAGATTTGTCAATGGATGCTCGTATTCGTCGAGTCAAGTTGTTTGGGCCAGATCTAAAAGACATCCAAGATTCAGAGTTTGTTGAACACTATGAATATGAAATAGAACGAAAAATTACTCAACTCGAACAAGGTAGTATTTGGATAGGGGACGCTTCACTTTTGTGGATACCAGTGCCTTCTATCAGTCATGGTGTTGTGTGGATTAGTTGCCCGATGCTGCTGCAACGCTGGACTCGACTCAACGGACAACAAATTGATGTTCCAGAAGGTAGCAGGCATCTGACAACAGCAGGAAATGTTTACTTGAAAGATACTAAAATTCTTGCAGGAAAATTAAAAGATTTTCCTGCCGACACACCTTGGACAGATTTTGTACCCAATTCTGGTCAAACTAGCATAACTCAAGTTCTAGTAGTTCCTAACCGTTACTGCGAAACTCTGATTGAGATGAGTTTGTGGCGACAAGTAAAAGTTAAGCTCAACGAACATAAAGCAGTTACTGATGGTAGTTTTCGCTATGAAGAAGCCATACCTCCAGATTCGCTAATGTATTTTCCTTGGGGAGTAACCAAGCAAGTTGCAGGCGATCCAAATGCCCACGAGCAGGATTTTCAAAATCTATTAAATACTGATTCAGTTTTACAGTTAGGAGGACAAGAAAGTTTGGGACGAGGTTTTGTTCAGCAACTAAAAACAACTGAAACTGCCAACGCATAGGAGATAAAAAATATGGTTCAAGATATCGATCGAGAATTCGGACAACCGCTTTCAATTATCACCCCAGTGTACGAGACACTGCATGAACTTCGCGAAGCTTACAATACCGCAAAAAACAATGGAGAAATTAGCGAAGAACATTACAAAAAACGTCTGAAAGAGCAAAAAAGCCAAGCGCGAGAACTCTATACCTATTTGGCAACTTGGGGTTTAATGCGCCTGCGTGCTGAAGAAATGTCTCGCAATGCTTGGGGGGATCGTCCTATTCTTCAAATTCCTCTGCCTGAGAAAGCTAGAAAAGACCAGGAGGGTAAACGGGAAATCCTCGAACGCTTTTTTAGGTGTTTGGAAAGGGTTTCTGGACAACAAAACTTAGCAAATACTAACGGCGCTCAAACGTTAAAAGATTTGCATCCTAACAATTATATAGGATTAACAGGCATTGCTTTAGCGGTGGCGCGAGAGTTTAGTTTTTGGACGGAAGCAATTTATCCAGATATTAAAGGAGAGGAAACAGAATGAGAGGGGGCAACAATAATAATCAGCCAGGTATATTTCTGGAAGCACAACTTAACCCACACAACCAAGCCAGTTTTATTGAATATTTGCGCTGGCTGCGAATCCCTAATTTGGGAAATGATGACAATGCTACTAAAGCTAAACTCCTTCAAAATGCAGCAGAGCGAAGTAACAATTATAGCGATTATTTCCAGCGTCGCAATAAAGCTACAAAGTCAATTGCAGAAGGAAATACTTTTACAGTTGAATGCGAGTGGCGGATACGAGTAGGCGGAATGCGCGGGCCGGAAGATATGCTGCTTCCTGCTTTTGATGCTGCGGGAATGCCTTATATTCCGTCAAGTACATTGCGGGGTGTGGCGAGGGCGCAGGGATTACGATCGCTCATCCAACAGAATCTTGCACAACTGCAACGAACTCATCCCAATATTACTGCTCAACAACGGCAAAATGCCATCCAACTAGCGGAAAAGGAAATAGCGCGTTATTTTGGTTCTCTGGAAGCAACAGAAGAAAATCGGGCCGGAAAAGTAATTTTTCTGGATGCTTATCCTTGTGGGGAAAGTTGGGGAAAGAATGAAAGAGGTTTAGCTGTAGACATTGCTAATAATATCTGGAAGTGGGACGGAAATCAGCCAAAGTACCAACCCAATCCAAATCTATTCCTTTCATTAAGAAAGCCTAAATTTGTGATTGGGGTGCGCCGCACTTTCCAATGCGATGATGCTACATTTGAACAAGTCAAAAGTTGGTTAGAGCAAGGTTTGCAAGCGGGAATTGGTTCTCAAGTCAATTCTGGCTATGGGGAAATAAATGTCGAAGGAATTGCAGCAGCTTCTCCATTTTTGCAGGTTAATTTTACGCTCACAGGGCAATTAATTCACAGCCATCAGCGCATGAATTGGAATGGGGAAAAGAATAGATATGAGGGTCAAGCTGAGGCAGAAGTACGTGCGATCGCATTTAAGTCAATGCTGCGTTATTGGTTTCGGGCGATCGCCTTGGGTGTATTGCCAGTTGCCGAAGTGCGCGATCGCCTAGAACCCAGATTATTTGGCGCCATTCAACCTCAGACTCAGGGATGGATGAAATGTCAAGTTCAAGAAATTACAAAGCCTAACCCTCGTACACAACAACAAAATCAAAATGCTTGTCTTTCCAAAAGCGGGATACTAAAACTAAGTTTTTCAGAAGAAGCGCCAGCAGAAAGACAAGATGCGATTCGGCAGTTATTTCAAAACCTCACTTGGTTGATGTTTCATCTGGGAGGAGTTGGACAAGGAGCACGGCGACCAAAACATTCTCGTAACAGCAGACCATTTTATCGCGGCACTCAATTAAGAGCAACGAACGTTTCGCCTAATTCCAACAACGATTGGGATTTTCCTGAAACACCTCTACAGTTTAAGTCGCAATTTCAGACAAAAATGCGAGAGTTTTATCGTGCGCTAGCGCAACTGACATCAACAACTTTTAATACGCACTCTCCTAGACCCAATATTGGTGAATTTATTAACTCGATCGGGAGAGATTGTAAAATTGTTGTTTGTCAGGGGAATTCCAATTCGCAAACAAAACCTTTTGCTCTCAATGTTTTGCACGAACTTGCTCGTAACAACAATGGCAATTACGATCGCGACTTGTGCGGCGGTGCTAATAGCGATCCTTCACCTGTCTGGATTGCTGATTTGGGAAACTATCAAGTTGTTACTGTTTTTGGTGCCGGGAATCAGAAGCGCCGTAACTTTTTGACACAGTTACGTCAAAGAGCCACTGCTTGTGAAACCCTTTGGGATAACCAAGGAATTAAGTTAAATTAGTCTTGATTTTTTGAGTTTGGAAAATAACTAAACATCAACCGCCATGAATGCAATTCTCATCGCCAATATAGGCACATCTGACATAGCCGTAAAAATTGACGACTATTACATCCCCGTAGGATTCGATCGCACCGAACCAAATCTTAACGAATCTGGATTAACAGAAGATGAAGCAATCGTCTGGGACGCACAATTCCGACAAAGCTATATTATCAAAGACTTGTGTCCCGAATTGGAAGTCACCGTCACCAAAAATAATCAACAATCATTCTCATTTCGTGAACTCACTCAAAAACTGTTAGCAGCCTATGAAAAAGATGAAACAGGAACTTGGCACGATCGCATCCGCCCCGGTCGAATTTGGGGTGTCTTAAAAACTGCCACGCAAGACCCGAAATTCCAAGTCAAACAAGCTTACATCTTTGTTACCGACCAACCAGAGTTTATCTTAGATTCTAAATCCGGTGAACAGAAACCTAATAAGCAAGGCTATCCTTCAGATTCTATCCATTTATTTAGCATCCTCAAAAAATGGTTTGAGCGCGAAATGCCAGACCTGGAATTGATATGTAAAGTCATTCCTCAAAACATCTCAGCAGTCGATCGCGATGAATTGCTCAACTATTACTACCAGTTCTTTTTCCAGCATATTCGCAGCGAACAGACTATTTTAATAGGTATTAAAGGCGGCACTCCTCAAATGCAGCTAGCTTTGACTATGCAGGCGATCGCCTCATCTGTCACCAACCAACTATTTATCAATCCTCAGTTGTCACCTAAAAATATTCTCAGAGGCCAAGCATCAGAATGCGACTTCACATCCTACTGGAGGTATATGCGGAGTCAAAAATATCAAGATGCTAAAATCATCCTGGAATCTCGCTGGGATTTTCGAGGCGCTATTTCTATTCTAGACGGTTGGCTGACAACTTTGAAATTTTTAAAGCCATATAGCGATCCTAAATCATTTGCAAAAAAATCTGGCTTCACTAATTGTGATTAAGTTAGTATTAATTTAGGCTTTTTTGCAAAAAAGCCATACATATCTAACTTAGGGAAATCAAAAGTTTGACAATGAGTTACTAGCATAAATAGCTTTTTAATAAGTGCAAAAGATTTACAGAGATACCAATGTTCTC